>NZ_JBSHGQ010000005.1:45625-126233 GCF_053617895.1 Microbacterium sp. NPDC055683
CCTGCGCCCCCGCCCCGGGGGGGGCGGCGCCCGCCCCGGGGGGCCTCGTCCCCGGGGGCGGCCCCCCCCACCACCACCCGGGGGGCGGGGGGGCGCCCGCCAGGGGGCCCCCCCCCACGGCCGATGAGGTGCCGAGGAGGCGGAAGAAGTGGTCGAACACCTCCGGCATGAGGTACCACGACGGCCCCGTGTCGAACGTGTAGCCGTGCGCGCGCCAGCGGCCGGCGCGGCCACCGAGCTCGGTCCGCGCTTCGACGAGCTCGACGTCGTGCCCCTCGCGTGCGAGGAGGGCCGCCGTGGCGAGCCCCGAGATGCCGCCGCCGATGACGACGACGCGACGCTGTGCGGTCATGCCGGCACCCTCCCCATCGCGGCGGATGCGAGGATCCGCAGCTTCTCCGCGCGCGGGACCGACACGCGGCGTCGGCGCAGCTCCGCGGCGGGCGTCGCCCGCAGCCGCGCGTTGAGCCGGCCGAACAGGCCGGCGGCGGCCGCGGTCGCGCGGCGTCCCCCCGGGGGCAGGCGCACGATGGCCGTGCGCGCGACCGCGAGGTCGGCATCGATCTCCTCCACGACCGCGATCTTGTCGTCGTCCGTGAACCGCGCGGGGTCGACACCGGGAAGGTACGTGCGACCGAGGCGGTCGCAGTCGTCGGCGAGGTCGCGCAGGAAGTTCACCTTCTGGAACGCCGCTCCCAGCCGGCGCGCCCCCTCCTCGAGCTCGTCGTCGAGGCGGATGCCCCGCCCCTCGCCCGCGAACGCGCGCAGGCACATGGAGCCCACGACCTCGGCCGAGCCGTGGATGTACGACCGGTAGGCGGCGTCGTCGAATGCGGCGACGCCGTCGGCGTCGACCCGCATCGACGCGAAGAACGGCCGCACGAGCGCGGCGTCGATGCCCGTCTCGCGCGCCGTGACGGCGAAGGCGTGCACGACGAGGTTGGCGCTGAAGCCGCTGGACATCGCCGCGAGCGTCTCCGCCTCCAGCCGGTCGACGAGCTCGCGCTTGCGGGTGACCGCGAGCCCCGCCTCCTCGGCGGGGCCGTCGACGATCTCGTCCGCGACGCGGACCAGGGCGTACACGTCGGCCACGTGCGTGCGCACCTCGCGGGGCAGCAGCCGGCTGGCCATCCCGAACGACGTCGAGTACGCGCCGATGACGCGCGCCGACGACGCCCTCGCCGTGCGCGTGTACAGGTCGAGGCCGGTCGAGGCCGTCATGCGTCCCGCTCCGCGCACAGCCGCGCAAGCTCGCCGAGCTCTGCGGCGAGCGGGGCGGGGAGACCCGCCGCGCGGATGCCCGCCTCGACCTGTTCGCGCTGCTCCACGATGAGGCGCTCGATCTCTCCTGCCGCGCCGGATGCGACCAGCGCGGCGCGCAGGCGGTCGGCGTCGTCGGACTCGAGGGCGCGACGTCCGAAGAGGTGCTCGACCGCGCGCCAGGCGGGGTGCTCCGCAGCGAAGGCGATGAGGAGCGTCCGCTTGCCCTCCCGCAGGTCGCCCATCGCGGTCTTGCCGGTGCGGTGCTCCACGCCGAAGACGCCGAGGACGTCGTCTCGGAGCTGGTAGAGGAAGCCGAGGTCGGCGCCGATGCGGTCGAGCGCCGCGTCGAGATCGGCGCCTCCTCCTGCGAGCGCCGCGCCCGTGCGCAGCGGCGCCGAGAACGAGTAGGCGGCGGTCTTCTGCTCCATCATGCGCGCGATGTCGGCCGAGCGCGCCTCGACGGCGCCGAGCGCGAAGCCGACGTCGGCGTGCTCGCCGGCCGCCGTCTGCAGCAGGCACTCGTCGACGATCTCGTGGATGTCCGCGCGTGCGGGCGAATCGATCCCGGCGAGCAGCGTGTGCACCCCGCTCAGGAGGAGGTCGCCGGCGAGGAGGCCCGACGCCTCGCCCCACGCGGTCGCCGCATCCGACCCGAGTCCCGCATCGAGCGCGGCGGCCGCGAACTCGCCGGCGAGGTTCGGCCGGCCGCGGCGCACGAGGTCGCCGTCGAGGACGTCGTCGTGCAGGAGGAGGGCCGTGTGGAGGATCTCGAAGGCCGCAGCCGCGACGGCGGCCGAGCGGTGGTCGTCTCCGCCGAGCGCGTCGTGGGCGGCGAGCACGAGGCGGGGGCGCACCCGCTTGCCGCCCTGGGCCGATGCCGCGACCCGCCGCCACAGGAGCGCGCTCTGACCGCCGAGCGCCTCGGCGCGTGCGATGCGGGTCGCGAAGAACCCGTCGAGCACGGAGTCGACGGCGTCACGTCGGGTGAGCTCGCTCATGGTCATGTCACCGTCTCCCGCCGGGCCGTCGCCTCGGACAGCTCACGTGCCTGCAGCACGAGCCACGGGCTGAACGCCCACGGGGTCGCGGCGAGCGCCGCGGCGAGGTCGTCGGGGTGCACCCACTCGAGGTCCATCACCTCGTCGGGATCGGGGCGGACGGGCCCTGCGGCGACGGCGGTGTAGACGGGGCAGATCTCGTTCTCGACGATGCCCGAGGCGTCGACAGCGCGGTAGCGGAAGTCGGGGAGGACGAGTCGCAGGTCGCGCAGCTCGAGGCCGAGCTCATCGCGGCCGCGCCGGGCGACGGCGTCGGGGACGGGCTCGAACGGCTGCGGATGACCGCAGAACGCGTTCGTCCACGTGCCGGGCCACGCCTTCTTCCCGAGCGCGCGACGCGTGAGGAGGAGGCGCCCCTCGTCGTCGCGCACATGGCAGGAGAAGGCGAGGTGGAGCGGAGTCGACGCGTGGTGCACCGTCGCCTTGTCCGCGACGCCGGCAGGGGCGCCGTCCTCGTCGAGAAGCACCACGCGCTCCGAGATCCGCTGCATATGGCTCTCCTTTCTTGTTGCTATCCAAGCTAGCTACTAGGAGCCCTAATTTCCACTCCGTTCCCTGACACGCCGACGGGGCCCCGGTCGGATGACCGGGGCCTCGTCGGCGCTGCCGATGCACGTTCGCCACCACAGCAGCGCTGAGGTCAACGGGAGGGCTTGCGCTCCCGCACGGGGGCGTCCCCGCTCGCGGCGAGGGCGGCGACGTAGGCGGCGGCCTCGTCCTGCCGGTCCTGCTCGGCGCCCGAGGCGAGGGGGGCGCGGACGTGCTCGGGCGCGAACCCGAAGGCGTCGACGAGATCCTGTGCGTGCGGGCGCAGCCGCGCGCACAGCCGGTCGATGTAGCGGGAGACCGCGGCGGCGCGCTGCGTCGAGAGCCGCCCGTTCAGCAGATGCCACGCGAGGTGCTTCTCGATGAGGCCGAGGCCGAACAGGTCACGCAGCCACGTCAGCACCTGGCGCGTTCCGGCGTCGTCGACGCGGTCGAGGGCATCGGTGAACGCCTCCCACTGCAGCAGCTCACCGTGAGCGCGCGCCGCCTCGAGCAGCTCGACCTGGTTCTCGTCGAAGAGCGCAGCGGCATCGGCTGGCGACATCTTCGCGGAGGGCCGCAGGCGCGTCGCGACGTCGGCGACCATCCGCTGCACCCGCTCGGTCAGGAGCTGCTGCTGGTCGTCGGCGCGCAGTCCGTGCTCGACCGAGCGCGCGGTCGAGCCGAGATCGGCGAACGCCTGGCCGAGCTGGCGAAGGCCCGCGCCGTGGAAGATCTTGTCCGCCGTCTCACCCACCGCGAACGCCGCAAGCGCGCGGGCGTCCTTCCCCTTGAACTGCGCGGCGTAGTCGCCCAGGAGGCGCTTGCCGACGAGCTGCAGCAGCACGTTGTTGTCTCCTTCGAACGTCACGTAGACGTCGAGGTCCTGGTGGAGCGTGACGAGTCGGTTTTCGGCGAGGTAGCCCGCGCCGCCGCACGCCTCGCGGCTCTCCTGGATGGTCGCGAGCGCGTGCCAGGTCGATAGCGGCTTGAGCGCTGCCGCGAGCGTCTCGAGGTCCTGCCTGTTGTCGTCGGTGTCGGCCGTCCCTCCGAAGACGCCGTCGAACTTGACGAGCAGCTCGTCATGCGCGAACGCCTGCGCGTAGGTCGTCGCGAGGAGCGGGAGCAGCCGTCGGCGGTGCTTGGCGTAGTCGAGGAGCACGGTCTCGCCGGCTCCGTTGTCGAACTGCCGACGCTGGTTGCCGTAGGTGATGGCGATCTTGAGGGCCAGGCCGGATGCCCAGGTCGCCGCACCGTCGAGGGAGACGCGACCCTGCACGAGCGCGCCGAGCATCGTGAAGAAGCGGCGCCCTGGGCTCGCGATGGGGCTGGAGTACGTGCCGTCGGCCGCGACGTCGCCGTAGCGGTTGAGCAGGTTCTCGCGCGGCACGCGCACCCGGTCGAAGTGCAGACGGCCGTTGTCGACGCCGTTGAGGCCGCCCTTGACGCCGTCGTCCTGTCCTCCGACGCCCGGAAGGAAGACGCCGTTCGCGTCGCGGATGGGCACGAAGAAGCAGTGCACGCCGTAGTTCACGCCGCGCGAGATGAGCTGCGCGAACACCGTCGCGGCCGTCGCGTGCACGGCGGCGTTGCCGAGGTAGTCCTTCCACGCGCCTCGGAACGGCGTGTGGATGACGAACTCCTCCGTCTCGGGGTCGTAGGTCGCGGTCGTGCCGATGGCGGCGACGTCCGATCCGTGCCCCGTCTCGGTCATGGCGAACGCGCCGAGGATGCGGAGGTCCATGATGTCGCGCAGCCAGCGGTCGTGATGGGCCTTCGTGCCGAGCTGGTAGACGGCGCTGCCGAAGAGCCCCCACTGCACGCCCGACTTGATCTGCAGGCTCGGGTCGGCCAGCACGAGCTCCTCGAAGCCGGCGAGGTTGCCGCCGTTCGTGGCCATGCCGCCGTACTCGACGGGGTAGGCGCGCCCGCCGGCACCGTGCTGCGCGAGGAGCCGGGTCTGGTCGAGCACGCGCTCGCGATGCGCGTGGTGGCTGAGCCCGTCGATGCGCCAGAACGCGGAGTCCGCGATCATCTCGCGCGCCTCGAGGCGGATGTCCTTCCACGTCCCGAGCAGGAGGTCGGTGACGGCGGGCACGTCGATGCGCGCATCGGTGCCGGCGGCGGAGGTGCGGGAGGCGGACGGGGCAGTGCTGACGGCGGTGTCGACCATGACGCTCACGCTAGGCCGCGGCCACGGCTGCCGACGGATGTTTGTCCACGCGGCACAGCGCCGGCGCGGCTCGCGCCGGGGCCGGGTTGTCCGGCGGAGACAGTCGGACTCCCGGCGCCGGCGCCCACTCGCCAGTGCGGATGTGCGCCTCACGGCCCCCGCACGCACTCGCCAGTGCGGATGTGGGCCTCACGACACCCGCACGCACTCGCCAGTGCGGATGTAGGCCTCACGACACCCGCACGCACTCGCCTGTGCGGATGTGGGCCAGCCGTCCACTCGCCTGTGCGGATGTAGGCGTATCGGGCGCTTCTGACCCACATCCGCACTGGCGAAGCCAGCCGGCGAAGCCAGCCGTCGCCGCCTGAGGCCGTCGCCGCCAGCCGTCGCCGCCGGCGTCAGAGGCCGGCCGACTCGCGGCGCGCGCGCCGTGACGTCGGCACGGGTGCGGCGGCGGGCTCCTCCGCCACGAGCGCCGCCGTGGCCGCAGGCCGGGAGCTGCCCGCAGGTGCGGCGTCGCCCCCTCCGCTCGCGCGCCACAGCGCAGCCGCCCCGCGCCCGAAGGCGGAGTAGGCGTCGTCGGGCACGAACACGGCGATCGTCGCCAGCACCGCGAGCGCGTACCAGGGCAGCGCCATCGCGACTCCCACGACGGCGAGCGACACGGTCGCGAGCGCGATCGCGAGGGGGCGGGTCGCGGCCGACAGCAGCAGGAACGGGAACGCCACCTGCAGCAGGAGGAGTCCCCACGTCGCGACCATGACACCAGGAGCCCACGCCGTGAGCACGTCACTCAGCCACGGCGACGTCTGGAACAGCGGCGTGTTCAGGAACGCGGCGATCGCCGTCCCGTCGCGCCAGGCGGCGCCGCCGGCCTGATGCAGCCCCGCTGCCGTCGACAGCAGGCAGAGCTGCGCGGCGATCAGCACGACAGCGAGGTTGTGCACGGTGTTCGCGAGCCAGGCCGGGGCGAAGGGCTCGCCCTGCACGATGCGCACGAGACGCGACGGCCCGGAGGGGGCGATCGCCCGCCGCCGCTCGTCGAGCGAGAGCCGTGCGCCCGAGTCCGCGAACGCGAGCCACAGCAGCGCGATGCGGAGGGGATCGTCGGCGGGAGCGGCCGCCGTCGGGCCGAACCCGGCGAGCACCGTCAGCACGACGACGAGGACCGGCACGGCGATGCGGGTGCGCCATCCGACGAGCGCGGCGGCCCCGGCGACGCCGCCGAGCAGGAAGAGCAGCGCGAGCGGCGCGTCGCCGAGGAACGGATCGCCCGCCCACGCCGAGGCAGCACCGCGCGCGTACCCGCGGCTCGCGATGTCGGTGAGGAGCGTGCCGATGCCCGCGACGGCGAGCAGGATGCGCGCGACGGCGAGCCCGGTCAGGGCGTGCCGGCGGTCGACGAGCCAGGCCTCGCCGGCCGCGAACACCTCTCCCGCGATGCGGGCGAGACCCGCGATGAGGAGCGCCGCCCCGCGTCCGGTGAACCGCCCGAGAACGCGCAGCACGCCGAGCACGCGCGCTGATCCGGTCGCGCTGTCCGCGGCGGTCATCCGCACACCTTCTCGGGAGCGCCGCAGAACGCGTCGGCGAACGCCGCGGGGTCCTGCCCCGCGCGCACGACGAGTCCGCGCCATCCGATCTCGCTCGCGACACCCGCCCCCGTGCTCGCTGCCTGGTCGCCGCGATCCGCGGCGGAGGGCTCGGTCGTCACGTGGACCTGCACGCGGGCGACGTCGTCCCCCCACACGGCCGCTGCCACCTGCGTGGCATACGCCGTGAGCGTCTCGTCCGCCTCGAGGTAGACGCGGGCCGCATCGTCCTCACCGAGCCCGTCGGCGAGCCGGGAGTCCCAGCCGTCTCGGAACCAGTTGAGCGCCGCCGTCTGGCGCTGCGCGTCGGAGAGCGCCAGCCACGCGTCGAGGAGATCCCGCCCTGCCGAAGCCGCGAGCCCCGCCGATCGCGGCACCGCGACGCCGCCCGCCATCGACAGCTCGACCTCCGATGCCGCGACCCATCCGGTGATCTCGGCCGTCTCGTCCTCGCCGGCCGCGAGCGCGGCGCGCACATCGACGCGGACGGGATCGCCCGCCGCGGCGAAGGCCGCGGCGTCCTGGTCGAACAGGGGCTGGATGGACGACGCGAGGATGCCTCCCGGCACCGCGTCGCGCTCAGGGGCTGCGGGTGCGGCCCAGAGGAAGGTCGTGAGGATGTGCCAGGCGGCGAACGCCGTGAGCACGGCGACGACGGTGCGGCGGAGGGTGCGCGGGTGCGGTCGCATGGTTCAGCGAGCGACCCGGATCTTCTTGGTCGATGTCGCCGGCCCGAGCACCGGAGCGGCGGCGTCCGCGTCGTCGACGGGCCGGTCATCCGCCGCCGGGTCGCCGACGGGCTCCGTGAGGGTGGAGGGGTCTTTCGCGAAGGCGCGCCGGACCGTCCGCGCGAGGTGCTGCCACGACCGGTCGCGGATGAAGATGAAGTCGATGCCGATCATGGCGAGCGAGAACCAGGGCAGGCCCATGAGCACGCCGATGCCGACGTGGAAGCTCATGATGCCGATGAGGGCGATGATGCGAGTCGGACGCGTGAGGAGCATGAAGGGGAACGCGATCTGGAGGATGATCGACCCCCAGCTCGCGATCGTCACCATCGGGCCCCACGCCGTGACGAGGTCGCTGAGCACCGGCCAGGTGCCGAACCGCTCGGTCATGAGCGGCGCGTAGACGGCGAATCCCCCCGACCACGGGTCGCCCCCGGCCTTGTACAGGCCCCCCGAGACGTAGACGAACACGACCTGCGCGGTCATCGCGACGAGCACGAGGTTGTGCAGCAGGTTGCTGATCTCCACGGGCAGGATGGTCCGGAACCCCGTCTTCGCACGTCTTCGCGCGTCGAGCGACCACCGCGCAGCCGGGTCCGCGAAGAGCAGGAGCAGCAGGACGATCCGGTACATGTTGTCGCCCTGGTCGCCCACGGCGTCGTTCATCTCGATGAAGCTCACCCAGAGGACGAAGTAGACCGGGAGCACGATCTTCACGCGCCATCCGATCGTCACCATGACGGCGAGCGCGAGGAGCCCCAGATAGAGCAGCGTGAACAGCGTGTCGTCGAGGCGGACCGCGTCGAACAGGCCGAACAGCCAGATCTTCGGGAAGTCGCTCACCGGCTCGGCCGCCTCGCCGTTCCAGGCCGAGCCCGAGCCGAACGTGTAGAGACGCGTGGAGAAGTTCGACAGCAGCAGGCCGACGCCCGTGAGGCCGAACAGCATGCGGGTGACAGCGAGGCCGTAGAGCGACTTCTTCGAGTCGAGCAGCCAGGACTCGCCGAACAGCCACGCGCGGCGGACGACGTCCCCCAGCGCGCGAAGGAGCTCGGCGACGAGCGTCGCGACGGCGCGGGGCGCGCGGGCGAGGAGGCCGCCCGCCTCGCTGAGGAGGGCGGAGGGGGCGCGGCGGGCGCTCATCCGGAGATCCTCTCCCACTGGGCGCGGAAGACGTCGGCGAACGCCTCCTGCGACTGCCCTTCCTCGACGACGAGACCGCGCCATCCGGTCGGCGAGTACTGGACGGCCGGACGCTCGACCTCCGGGTCGTGTCGGTCGGCGAAGGGGATGACGTTCTGGCGGGTGGCCTGGAACTGCACGCGCTCGACGTCGTCGCCCCAGATCGCGAGGGCCACCTGGGTCGCGTAGGCGGTCGCCCGGTGCTCCTGTGCGACATAGTCGGACACGACCTGGGGGTCGTCGCCGTAGGCGTTCATCGCCTCGGTCATGCGCGCCTCCCAGTCGTCCTTGAAGTAGTTGAGCTCGGCCACGCCCTGCTGCTCCTCGTCGAGGTCGGCCCAGGCGCCCTTGAACTGGCTGGACACGTCCATCGCCTGGATGCCCGCCCGCGGGGTGAAGAGGTTGTAGCGGATCATCGACAGCTCGACGTCGGAGGCGCTCACCCACTCCGTCTCCTCGCCGTCGACGATCGCGCGCACCTCGAAGCGGTAGTCGCCGTTGATGGGCTCGGGCGCGAACACGCTCCACGACTGGCCGAAGATCGGGAGCATGTAGCCGGAGAGCGCCTTCTGCGGCACGACCTCGCGCAGCGGCGACCAGGGCGCGATCCAGAGGAACGACGCGAACACGTGCCCCGCCGTGAAGAGCACGGCGACGATCATGACGACGCGGGTGTACACGCGCCGACGGGGAACGGTCTTCTCTGGCACGTCGCTCTCTCTTCGCACGGACTGGGGTTCCTGCGAACCGAGTGTGCCCCGGTGAGTTCATCACCGGGGCACAGTCGGTATTTCAGAAGGCTACCGGGTGCTCCGGGCGGTCGCCCGCCCGGAGCACCGGGTGTCTCGCGTCTGGGATCAGACGCCGGCTCCGCGTCGGCGGATGGCGAGCCAGATGGCCGCACCGCCGAAGAGCATCGCCGCCGCGAGGGCACCGAGCTGGAGCGTGGTGTCGCCGCCCGTCGGCGCGAGCGCGCCGGCCTTGGCGTAGACCTCGAAGGTGGCGTCGACAGCGCCCGACTCGGCGCCCACGAGCTCGACGCGGTGGTCGCCGAGCGGCGTCCCGTTCGCGATCGTCCACGTGAAGAGCACGTCGCCGTTCGCGTCGGCCACCTGCGTGCCGAGGTCGGTGGGCGTCGAGTACTGGGTACCCGTCACCGTCTCGCCCGGCTCGAAGCCGTGACCGTACGCGATCTGGACCTGCCCGGCGGTGCGGCGCTCGTGCTCCAGCTCGATCGAGAGCTGGACGCCGTCGGCGCTCGAGCTCGCGTTCGCATCGGCCGACGCCGAGGCCTCGCTGTCCGAAGCCGAGTCACTGTCTGCCGTCGCGGCGCTGTCGGCCGCAGCGGAGCTGTCCGCGTCGGCCGTGGCCGTCGCCGTGGCGGCGCTGTCCGCAGCAGCCGTGGCCGTCGCGTCCGTGTCAGCCGTGGCCGTCGCCGTCGCGTCAGCCGTGGCCGTCGCATCTGCGGTCGCCGTCGCCGTGGCGGCGCTGTCCGCAGCAGCCGTGGCCGTCGCGTCCGTGTCAGCCGTCGCCGTCGCGTCCGTGTCAGCCGTCGCCGTCGCATCCGCGTCAGCCGTCGCGTCCGCGTCAGCCGTAGCCGTGGCCGTGGCCGTGGCCGTGGCCGTGGCGTCCGCCGTAGCCGTTGCATCCGCGTCAGCCGTCGCCGTCGCGTCCGCGTCAGCCGTGGCCGTCGCATCCGCCGTCGCCGTCGCGTCCGCGTCCGCGTTCGCCGCGGCCTCGGCCGAGGCGTCCGTCGACGAGTCCGCGTTCGACGCCGCAGCCGCAGCAGCCGACGCGTTCGCGTTCGCCGCCGAGGTCGCATCCGCCTGCGAGTCGGCCTCAGCCGACGACTGCGCCGCAGCCTGAGCCGCCGCCGTCGTGTCGGTGTCCGCCGTCGTCGACGCATCGCTCGACGCATCCGCCGTCGCCGCAGCCTCGGCAGCCGACGCCGCCGTCGCATCCGCCGCAGCCGACGCATCCGTCTCAGCGTCCGCCAGCGCAGCAGCCTGAGCGGCCACCTGAGCCGACGCGTTCGACTCGTCATCCGCGTTCGCCGAAGCCGACGCCGACGCCGACGCGTTCACATCCGCATCCGCGGCGCTCGCCTCGGTGATGTCGAACGTGTCGGTGGCCGGCGTGTCGGACACCTCTCCCGTGGCGATCACCACGACACCGGTCTCCGCGGCGGCGTCACCGGGGACGTCGTACTCGAAGGGCACGAGGACGCCGTCCTCATCGGCCGTGGTGGTTCCCACGTCCACGCCGTCGATGTTGATGGCGACCGTCTCGAGCGGCTCGAAGCCCTCACCCGTGATGGTGACCGTCTCCCCGGGCTCCACCGAGCCCGGGTCCGCCGAGATCGAGGTCTCGTACTCGACGACCGCCTCGGTCAGCGCGCGCACCGAAGACGAGGCGAGCGACAGGTCGACAACGCCGCTGAGCACGTTGACGTTCACAGCGTTGACGGTGAAGTCGTTCTCGCCCGTCAGGTACGGAGTCGGCTGGTGGTTCAGCGTGATCGCGAGGACACCCGAGAGGCCGTCGACGAGGCCGTCGACCGCGCCGAGCAGCTGGCTCAGGATCGGGTCGAGCGCCAGGTCGAGCGGGCCGCCGTCGACGTCGTCGAGCAGGCTCGCGAGCGTGCTGGTGAGCGTCGGGACGATCGTCGCGAGCGTCGTGTTCACGGTCGACTCGAGCAGAGGGTCGATCGCGCCGGTGAGCGTCGAGGTGACGTCGCCGAGCAGCTCGCCGAGCAGCGGGTTGTCGCCGACGAGCGTGACCTGCGTGTCGACCACCGCCGCCGGCGTGCCGGCGAGCAGGCCGCCGAACGGCACGAGCACGTCGGCCGAGACCTCAGCGACGGACGAGCCGACGAGCGTGTCGACGATCGGCGAGAGCACGAGGTCGAGCACTC
Organism: Microbacterium sp. NPDC055683; assembly: GCF_053617895.1. Taxonomy (NCBI): domain Bacteria; kingdom Bacillati; phylum Actinomycetota; class Actinomycetes; order Micrococcales; family Microbacteriaceae; genus Microbacterium; species Microbacterium sp. NPDC055683. The sequence continues at coordinate 57,061 of NZ_JBSHGQ010000005.1, forward strand.
CCGCGAGCGAACCGACCGTCGAGCCGAGCAGCTGGTCGATCGGGATGAGGCCGCCGAGCGAGAGCACGTCGAGGAGGCCGTTGACGAGATCGGCGACCGCGCCGAGGCCGAGGGCGGAGAGGAGGTCGAGGACCTCGCTGACCGTCTGGCCCGAGAGGATGTCGGAGACGGCGTCGGTGACGAGGCCCTCGTCGGTCGCGAGCGTGACGGCGAGGTCGACCTGGACGTTCACCGTCGCCGACGACAGCGCGGCCGTGACGGTCTCGAGGAGTCCGTCGACGATGCTGTCGAGGATGTCGGTGAGCTCGTCGGTGACGCCCGCGAGGACCGTGTCGCTGAGCAGCGGCGTGTTCGCGGGGAGGTTGTTGAGGCCGCCCTCGTGCAGCTGCGCGAGGTCGATGTCGATGGATCCGTCGGCGAAGACCGTGACGGCGTCCCCGCCGAGCCCCTCCGCGGGGATGAGCGAGTCGACGATGCCGGCGAGCGCCGCGTCGACACCGTCGACCGAGACGGTGGTCCCGGTCGTGTCCACCTCGAGGAGAGGCAGGTCGAGGGCTCCGAGCCCGCCCACGATCCCGTCCACGACGCCCTGCGAGCCGACGACCCCGTCGAGGGTCGTGCCGAGGCCGCCGAGCGTGTCGTCGATCGTCGTGAGCAGCTGGCCGACGAGCGGGCTGTGGAGTCGGATGTGCGAGCCGGCGATGGCGTACTCGCCGGGAACCGCGTCGTCGCCCGTCGAGATGACGCCGCCGTCGGTCACCTCGGCGATCGAGGCGAGTGCGCCGAGGGTGAGCGAGGCCTCGTCGAGGATCGTGTCCGTGAGGCCGTCGACGCCGATCGACGCGAAGAGCTCCGTGAGGTCGAGTTCGGCGGCGTCGGTCGTCGAGCCGAGAACCGCGTCGAGGTCGACGACGCCGTTCTGCCCGATGGTCGACGTCTCCGCGCGCGACGACGTGGCGTCGGCCGATGTGCCCTGCGTGAAGGCCGCCCCGAGGTCGCCCAGGTCGAGGAGCTCGAGCAGCGGGATGTTGAGGGTTCCCAGGTCGGCGTCGAGCGCCTGATCGAGGAGCTCGGCTTCGAGCGTCCCCTGGTTCGGCCCGGGGGCGGCGCTGAACGCGCTCTGCGCGTACACGACATCCGCGAGGTCGATGCCCGCGAGGTCGCCGGACAGGATGGCCGCGAGCGCCTCGGACTGCTCCGCCGAGTAGTCCGCGTCGAGCGCGTTCGCCGCCCCCGTCGTGTTCAGGTTGCCGGCGTACGCGACGCCCGCTGCGACGAGGCTGGCTGTGGCCAGCGTCGCGATCGGGGCAAGCCTTCGCTTGCCCGTGCGAGGCGCGGTCCGCGCGCTCGCGGTTGACTCATTCATGGGTCTCCTCTTGCTGGGGTATCGGAGAACGCCATGCACTGGGCACCCCCCGGGCACGTTCGCGCACGCACGTCGAATCTGAGTATTGCGTTATACCGGACAACTTGTCCAGCCGGCATTCAGGTTTCGTGACGCGGCGTGTCGGTCAGCGACCGGCGATGACGGCGAGCACGGACTCGCCGTAGGCATCGCGCTTCTTCGCGCCGATGCCGGTGATCCCGTCGAGCTGGGAGAGCGTCGCGGGCTTGTGCTCGGCGAGCGCACGCAGGGTGGCGTCGCCGAACACGATGTAGGCGGGAACGCCCTGTTCGCGGGCCTTCTCGGCCCTCCACGCCCGCAAGCTCTCGAACAGGTCACGATCTGCGGGGGCGAGGGAGTCGGCCGCCGTCGCCTTGCGCTGCGCGCTGCGCGCCGGGCGCCCGATGACGTCCTTGCGGAGCGGCACGGCCGTCTCGCCGCGCAGCACCCCCGCCGACGCCGGACTGATGCCGAGCGTGCCGTACTCGCCCTGCGAGACGAGCAGGCCGCGCGCCAGCAGCTGGCGGATGACGCTGCGCCAGTCCTGTTCCGAGAGGTCCTGACCGAGCCCGTAGGTCGACAGCCGGTCGTGGCCGAGCTTCCGCACCCGATCGGTCGATGCGCCGCGCAGGATGTCGATGAGGTGGCCGGCGCCGAACGACTGCCCACGCTCGCGCTGCAGGCGCACGATCGTCGAGAGCAGCTTCTGCGACGCGATGAGGCCGTCCCACGTCTCGGGCGGCTCGAGGCACGTGTCGCAGTTGCCGCACGGCCCTGATTCCTGGCCGAAGTACGCCAGCAGGTTCTGCCGGCGGCACGCGACCGTCTCGCACAGCGCGAGCATCGCGTCGAGGTGCTGCCCCTGCCGCTGCTGGATGGCGCGCCCGCCGTCGCTCTGCTGGATCATGCGACGCTGCTGCACGACGTCGCCCAGCCCGTAGGCCATCCAGGCGACCGACGGCTCGCCGTCTCGCCCCGCGCGGCCCGTCTCCTGGTAGTACCCCTCGACCGACTTCGGGAGGTCGATGTGCGCGACGAAGCGCACGTCGGGCTTGTCGATGCCCATCCCGAACGCGATCGTCGCGACGACCACCACGCCGTCGTCGCGCAGGAAGCGCGACTGGTGCGCCGCGCGCACGCCCGCGTCGAGACCCGCGTGGTACGGGATGGCGTCGACGCCCTGCTGCGCGAGGTACGCCGCCGTCTGCTCCACCGACTTGCGGCTGAGCGCGTAGACGATGCCCGCCGAACCCTCGGGCTGGGAGCGGATGAACTGCAGCAGCTGCTTGCGCGGCTCGACCTTCGGCTCGATGCGGTAGCGGATGTTCGGCCGGTCGAAGCTCGCCACGAAGTGCTTCGCGTCGGGGAGCCGAAGGCGCTCGGTGATCTCATGGTGCGTCTCTCGCGTCGCCGTCGCGGTGAGCGCCATCCGGGGCACCCCGGGGAATCGGTCGGCGAGCCCGCCGAGCGCGAGGTAGTCGGGGCGGAAGTCGTGGCCCCATTGGCTCACGCAGTGCGCCTCGTCGATCGCGATGACGCTGAGGGAGCCCTGCTCCAGCAGGCGCAGCGTCTGCTCGCCGCCCAGCCGCTCCGGCGCGACGTAGAGCAGGTCGAGCTCCCCTCCGAGATACGCGCGCTCGACGGCGGCGCGCTCGGACGACGCCTGCGTCGAGTTCAGGTATGCCGCCCGCACGCCGTTCGCGACGAGGGCGTCGACCTGGTCGTGCATGAGCGCGATGAGCGGCGACACGACGAGGCCGGTGCCCTCCCGCACGAGCGCGGGAACCTGATAGCAGACGCTCTTGCCGCCACCCGTCGGCATGAGCACGACGGCGTCGCCACCCGCGATCACCTGATCGACGACGGCCGCCTGATCACCGCGGAACGCGTCGTAGCCGTAGACCGTCTGCAACGCGGCGAGCGCCGTCGGGAACCGGGAGGGCGTCGCGCGACGCGCGGCGGGCGCCGGTGCGGCGGGCGACCATCCGCCGTGCGCGTCGCCCTCCGGCGGCGCCCAGTCCTCGGGCGGGACGTCGTCGTACGGATGCTCTGGCGGCACCCAGCTGTCGTCGTCGGGGATGCGCGCGACCAGCCACGGATCGCCCTGGGAGCCGTCGTGAGGATGCGCGGGCATGCTCCGAGTCTACGGAGCGCGTCCGACGCGGCCGCGGGAACGGCCCTTCGCGCACGCATCCGGTCTAGCGTGGGGAGCACCGACGGAAGGAGCATCCATGAGCGATCTCACGGTCATCCGCAACGACGACGAGTCGCGCTACGAGCTGCACGACGGCGAGGCGGGTGCGCTCGCCGGCTTCGCCGCCTTCGAGCAGGGCACGGGGCGCATCCGGTTCGTGCACACGGTCGTCGACCCGGCCTTCCGAGGCCGCGGCTACGGCGACCTGCTCGCCTCCGAGGCGCTCGCCGACGTCGCGCGGCGCGGCGACGTGATCGTGCCGCTGTGCCCCTTCATCGCGGCCTATCTCTCGGAGAACGAGGTCGCGGGCGCCGTCGTCGACTGGCCGCATGGCGCGCCGCACGACGCCGCGACGCCGGGCGAGCAGCCGGGATGACGCGGCTCGAGACCGATCACGAGGTCGACGGCGGCACGACCTCGTGCGACGGCCCGCGCCTGCTGCTCCTCGCTCCGCGCGAGGTGCCCCTCGGCGGCGTGCGCGCCATGGAGGTGCACCGCTCCCTGCCGCAGCGCGACCTGCCGACGGTGGGTGCCTGGTGCTTCCTCGACCGGTTCGGGCCGCAGGACGCGATGATGCGCGTCGACCCCCATCCGCACATCGGTCTGCAGACGGTGACATGGCCGCTCGTCGGAGACGTGCGGCACCGCGACAGCCTCGGCAGCGACGTGGAGATCCGCCGCGGCTCGCTCAACATCATGACGGCGGGCGACGGCATCGCGCACTCCGAGTACTCGGTGGGCGACGGCCCCGTGCCGCTCGACGCGCTGCAGCTGTGGGTCGCGCTCCCCGAGGAGCGGAGGCACGGGGCCGCCGCCTTCGAGCGCCACGACGACCTGCCGGCGCTCGCTCTGCGCGCGATCGAGGGCGCCGACGCGACGGCGACGGTGGTCGTCGGCACCCTCGACGGGGTGGTCTCCCCCGCCACCGTGCACACGCCGATCGTCGGCGCCGAGATCGCGGTGCCGGCCGGGTCGCGCGTCCGCGTGCCGCTCGATCACCGCTGGGAGCACGCCGTCGTCGCCGTCGACGGCGACGCGCGGGTGGGGGCGGACGGCCGCGACACGTCGATCTCCCGCCTCGACCTGCTCTACCTCGGCGTGCACCGCGACGCCGTCGAGCTCGCATCGGACGGCGGCGCGACCGTCTTCCTGCTCGGCGGCGAGCCCTTCCCCGACGACATCGTCATGTGGTGGAACTTCGTCGCGCGCTCGCACGAGGAGGTCGCCGCCGCCCGCGACGACTGGGAGGCCCGCTCCGCACGCTTCGGAACGGTCGACGGCCACCACGATGCCGAGCGCATCCCCGCCCCGCCGCTCCCCAACGTCCGCCTCACCACGCGCCGCCGGCGGATCTGACGCCGGGCGTCGGCCATCCTGTCGAGACCAGCCCTCGTCGTCGAGACCAGCGCCCCCAGCATGGGTTTCGACGACCAACGCTCGTCTCGGCGGGGGCGGCAGCCAGCGCCGGGATGGTCGCGGGACGACTCGTGCTCGCACCCGGCCGGCTCGCATCCGGACGACTTAGGCTGTCCTTCGTGACCCGAACGCCCGCACTGTCGACCCGTGTCCTGCTCGTGTGCGCGGCGATCGGCGTGGCGACCGGCATCCTCGGCGGCGTGGAGGGCTGGCTCGCGGCACCCGTCGTCGCGGGCGCGCCGATCATCTACGGCTTCCTCCTCGGCGTCCACGTCCTGCCGGGCATCGTGGCGCAGGAGCTCCTGCGCCTTCCCTGGGTCGCCCTGCTCGCTCACGTGCTCGCGGCGCTCGTCTCCAGCGCGATCGCCCCGCCCTTCACGGGCCAGTTCCTCATGACCGCCGTGCTCTTCGGCGGGCTGCAGGAGGGCGTCGCCGCGCTCTTCCGCTACCGCGCATGGGGGTGGTGGCGGTTCCTCCTGTCCGGCGCCGTGATCGGCGTGCTCGTGGCCGCCATCGTCGCCCTCGCCGCCGACATCGCGGCGCTTCCCGGTTGGGCGCAGACCGCCTACCTCGTGCTCTCGCTCCTCGGCCCCGTCGTGTGGACCCTCGTGGGCCTCGGCGCGGGGGCAGGGCTCCGCCGTGCCGGAGTGGCCGCGCCGCGCCGCACGCACGTCGCGTCACGATGACGGCTTACAGGTAAGGCAAGGCTAAATTGGTGGCGTGAGCCCCGCCGTCGACGAGCCCCCGCTGCTGCGTGTGCGCGGACTCTCGATCGCCTACCCCGATCGCGCGCCCGCGCCGTCCGACGTCTCGTTCGACGTCCGGCGCGGCGAGGTGGTGCTCGTGCTGGGGCCGAGCGGCTCGGGCAAGTCGACGCTGACGCTCGCGCTCGACGGACTCGTGCCGCACGCCGTCGACGCCGACATGGACGGCGCGGTCGTCGTCGCCGGCGTGGACACGCGCGACTCCTCCCCCGCCGCGCTCAGCGCGACGGTGGGCATGGTCTTCCAGGACCCCGACACGCAGATCGTGACGGCGACCGTGCTCGACGAGGTCGCCTTCGCGCTCGAGAACCTCCTGCTGCCCGTCGCCGAGGTCCTCGCGCGCAGCGAGCGCGCGCTCCGCCGCCTCGGGCTCTGGGAGCGCCGCCACGACGACCCGGACACGCTCTCGGGCGGCGGGCGCCAGCGGCTCGCGATCGCCTGCGCGCTCGCCGTCGACGCCGACGTGCTCGTCCTCGACGAGCCGACCGCGAACCTCGACCCCGTCGGCATCGACGACGTCTACGCGGCGCTCGCCGAGATCGCGGCGGACGGAGACCGCGCGATCGTGCTCGTCGAGCACGACCTCGACGCCGCGGCAGAGCTCGCGACGCGCGTCGTCGTGCTCGACGCAGACGGCCGCCTCGCCGTCGACGGCCCCCTCGACACGGTCCTGCGCGACGGGTACGAGTCCCTCGAGCGGATGGGCGTCTGGCTGCCGTCCGCGCTCGTCGCGGCGCGCACGCTGCGCGACGCCGGCTGGAGGATGGCCCCGCTCCCGCTCACACCCGACGCGCTCGCGGCGGCGATCGACGCGCAGCAGCCCCCGGAGACCGCGACCGCGCTGCCGCCGGAACCCGGCTCGGTGGGCGCGGACATCGCCATCCGGGTGCGCGGGCTCACCGTCCGACGCGGAGGACGGACGCTCCTCGACGACGTCGACCTCGACCTGCCGCGGGGGTCGTTCACGGCCGTGGTCGGTGGCAACGGCGCCGGCAAGACGACGCTCGTGCAGGCGATCGCGGGCGTCGTCCGGCCGCCGCGACGCGCTGTCGTGGTCGACGGGCTCGACGTCGGCCGCGCCTCGGCACGGGAGGTCTCCGCCCGCATCGGGTTCGTCTTCCAGAACCCCGAGCACCAGTTCATCGCGCACACGGTCTTCGACGAGCTCGCCCACGGCCTGCGCATCCGCGGCGTCGCCCCCGACGAGACGCGTCGGCGCGTGGACGAGCTGCTGGCGCGGTTCGGGCTCGACGGGCACGCCGACGCCCATCCCTTCCGCCTCTCCGGCGGCCAGAAGCGCAGGCTGTCGGTCGGGACCGCGCTCATCACGGGGCCCGCCGTCCTCGTCCTCGACGAGCCGACGTTCGGGCAGGACAGGGCACGTGCCGAGGAGCTCCTCGCGCTCCTCGACGACCTGCACCGCGGCGGGACGACGATCGTCGTCGTGACGCACGACCTCTCCCTCGCCGCGCGGCACGCCACCGACATCGCCGTCGTGGCGGACGGCCGTCTGCGCGCGCACGCACCGGCCGAGGCCGTGTTCGCCGACGCCGGCCTGCTCGCCGACGCCGGCCTGCGCCTCCCCTCGCTCCACCGCGTCCTCGCCGACCGCCCTGCCGCGTCCGCCGCGCTCGCCCGCACGGAGGCGCGACGATGACGGCGCTCGTCGGCGCCGCGCCATCCGATCGCGTGCGCGGCCTGCGCTCGCTCAACCCGCTCGCGAAGCTCGCCGCTCCCCTGCCCGCGATGGTCGTCGCCCTGTTCAGCCGCGACCTCGCCACTCCGCTCGTGTTCCTCGCGCTCGCGTACGCCGTCGTCCTCGGCGGCGCCCGCCCCACCCGCCGCACGCTCGCGCTGCTCGTCGTCGCGCTGCCCGCGCTCGCGCTCGCCGTCGGCGCCGGCTTCTCGCTCTGGGCCGATCCCGCGCGCGTCGCCGACACGCCCGTCCTCCTCTCGGCGGGCGGATGGCGGCTGCACGCGGGCGCGGTCGGGATCGGGTTCGCGACGGGGCTGCGCCTCGCCGCGCTCGTCGCCCTCGCTCTCGTCGGCGGGACGACGACCGAGGGCCCGGATCTCGTGCGGGCCGCCATCCGCCAGCTGAAGCTGCCCTACCGCGTCGGATACGCGGCTCTCGCGGCGTACCGGTTCGTGCCGAGGTTCCGTCACGAGCTCGACGTCATCCGCGCTGCGCACCGCGTCCGCGGGCATCACGGCGGGCGCGGGCCCGTCGCCGCGGTGCGGCGCGGGCTGGGATACCTCGTGCCGCTCCTCGCGAGCGCCATCCGCCACGCCGAGCGGGTCGCGCTGGCGATGGACGCCCGCGCCTTCGGCGCGCATGCCACCCGCACCGAGCGCCACGAGGTGCTGTGGCGCTCGCGCGACACCGTCTTCGTCCTCGCGTTCTGGGCGGTCACCGCGATCGCCACGACCGCGCTTCTCGTCCCCTCGACCCCTTAGGAGCACCCATGGCCGTCGCCAGCCGCCTCGTCAAGCCCGCATCGCAGGAGCTGCTGCGCCTGACCGTCCAGCGCACCGAGCGGCTCTCGCCGCACTGGATGCGCGTCACGCTGGGAGGGGGCGACATCGACCGGTTCCAGCCGATGGGGTACGACCAGTGGTTCCGGATCTTCCTCCCCGTCCACGGCGAGGCGGGGCTCGAGCGCGTGCCGGCGAAGGCCAACAAGATGCTCGGCTACCTCAAGTTCCTCCGGATCCCCGAAGGGATGCGCCCGGCCATGCGCAGCTACACGGTGCGCGCGTACCGGCCGGCGCAAGGCGCGGACGGCGCCGAGATCGACGTCGACTTCGTCGTGCACGCCGCGGCCGACGGGTCGATGGGCCCCGCGCCGAGCTGGGCGCTCGGCGCGCAGCCCGGCGACGACGTCGCCATCATCGACGAGGGCCTCGTCTTCAACCCCGAGCGCGGCACCGACTCCGTCGTGCTCGTGGCCGATGAGACGGGGCTTCCCGCCGTCGCCGGCATCTGCGGCTCGCTCCCCGCGGACGCCCGCGGACTCGCGATCGTCGAGGTGCCGTCTTCCGACGACGCGCTCGACTTCCCGCGGCCCGACGGCGTCTCGCTCCGCTGGGTGGTCCGGACGGACGCGCAGGCCCGCCCGGGTGCCGGCGCGCTCGACGCACTGCGCACCGCCTCCCTTCCGGGCTCTCCCTTCCACGCGTTCCTCGTCGGCGAGCAGCAGCTGCCCACGGGCGGTCGGCGTCATCTCGTCGGCGAGCACGGCGTCGACAAGGGGCTCATCGACTTCTGCGGCTACTGGCGGGTGGGAGCCGGGGCGGGGTCGGTCGCGTGAGCGGCCGTCAGTCGAGGTAGTCGGGCGCGGCGGGCAGCCCGAAGAACTCCTCGAGCGTGTGGAACCCGCCCTCGTGGTACGCCTCGGCGAGCTCGACGCCGATGTAGCGGAGGTGCCACGGTTCGGGGTCGTACCCCGTCGTCTCGGTACGACCGCTCTCATAGCGCACGATCCATCCGTGCCGCCAGGCGTTCTCGACGATCCAGTCACCCTGGGTCGTGCCCTCGATCTCGTAGATCGTGCCGCAGCCGCCGTTCGCGCAGGCGACGACGTCGGCCGCGAGCCCCAGCTGGTGCTCGCTGTGCCCCGGACGTGCCGAGATCGCCTCGGCGCCCTCCCGCCCGAGGGAGCCCACCTGCCCGCCGAAGGTGCTCACCTGGGTCGCGTACGAGCGGTACCCGCTCTGCAGCGCGACGTCACCCGCGCCCGCGTCGGCCGCCGCGCCGACGAGCGCATCGAGCGCGGCCGCCGCGTCGGCGCGGAGCCCTCCGCCCACGAGGCTGGGCGTCTCGGCGGGGAGGATGACCGCGGGGGCGTAGTCGACGGGGCTCACCGCGCGCTGCTTGTTCACGACGACCCACGACCATCCGGGATCGTCGAGGGGGAGGCACTCCGCCCCCGCTGCGGCCGCGGCCCTCAGCTGCTCGCCGCCGCCGAACGCCGCGACCATGGCCGCCACGTCGTGCGTCTGCGCGGCGGCGGCCGCGGCGTCCGACGCGCAGCCGCCGGTGGGCGCATCGACCTCCACGACCTCGAACCGCGGCACGGGGAGCGACTCGATCGAGCCGGGCCGGGCGTCGGCGGGCTCGACCGCCGACGTCTCCTGCGGTGCGGCATGGCTCGGGCGATCGCCCCCTGCGACCGCGAGCGCGCTGCCCAGGACGCACGCGCCCACGACGCCGGCGACGGCCGCCAGCACGACGAGGCCCCGCCCGGAGAGGAGCCGCGGCTCAGACGCCGCGTGCTTCGCGACGAGACCGCGGCGCCGTGCGTAGCGCCCGTTCGTCATCCCCCCATTGTCACGGACGCGCCCGCGACGATCTGCAGGCTCCCCGTGGAGAACATATCTGCGAGTCGCACTTGACTTCTCTCTCGAAGATCTGTTCCATGGATGGATGCGATGGAACGGTCAGCGGATCGGCGAGGTCGACGCCTCGGCGCTACCGGGGCTCGACCGGCTCGACGGCCTCGTCCGCACCGTGACGACGCCCGAGTTCGCCGGCCTGACGTTCCACGAGGTCGCCGCGAAGTCGGCGCTCAACCACGTGCCCGGCCCGAGCTCCATGCCGTTCGACTGGACGGTCAACCCGTACCGGGGCTGCAGCCATGCCTGCGTGTACTGCCTCTCTCCTGACACCCTCATCCTCCGCGCCGACGGCAGGGGGGCCCGCCTGCGCGATCTGCGCATCGGCGACGAGATCATCGGCACGGAACGAGACGGGGCATACCGCCGCTACGTCGCAACGACGGTGCAGGCGAAGTGGCCCACCCGTAAGCGCGCGTACCGGATCATGCTCGCGGATGGGACGGAGATCGTCGCCAGCGGCGACCACCGCTTCCTCACGGAGCGGGGATGGAAGCACGTCACCGGCACGACGTCGGGCGCCGAGCGACGCCCTCATCTCACGACCGGCAACCGGCTGCTCGGGTTCGGACAGGGTCGCGGGCCCATCCTCGATGAGGACGAAGACGACGAGTACCGGCTCGGGTACCTGACGGGCATGATCCGCGGGGACGGGATGCTGTTCCACGGGACCTATGCGGACGGTCGCCGGACTCGGAGCATCCACCGCTTCCGCCTCGCTCTGGCTGATGAGCAAGCCCTCGATCGCACTCGGCGCTACCTGGACTCCGCTGGCGTCGTGACCATGACCCGGCCCTTCGTCGCTGCGACCGGCACGCGCCGCGCGATGAACGCCATCCACACGGCCCGGCGGGCAGACGTCGCAAGGATCGAAACCCTCATCGAGATTCCGGCAGACCCATCCGCATCATGGGATCGTGGCTTCCTCGCCGGATTCTTCGACGCGGAGGGAAGTGCGAGCCCCACCATACGCATGTCGAACAAGGACGGGCGGCTGCTCGAGGTGCTCAGGGCCGCGGCCGATCGGTTCGATTTCGCGTCGACGATGGAACCTGTCCGCCCGAACGGAGTCACGTCCCTCCGGCTCCTCGGCGGGCTTCCCGCACGCCGCCGGTTCTTCGACATCGTCCGCCCGGCGATCACGCGCAAGCTGGCGCTGCTCGGGATGGCCGTGAAGACGTTCTCGGACCTGCGCGTCGTGTCGATCGTCGACGTGGGCCACGAGATCGAGATGCTCGACATCACGACGGGTACGGGTGACTTCATCGCCAACGGCGTCGTCAGCCACAACTGCTTCGCCCGCGGAACGCACGAGTACCTCGAGCTCGACGCGGGGCGCGACTTCGACTCGCAGATCGTCGTGAAGGTCAACATCGCCGACGTGCTGCGGCGCGAGCTCGCGAAACCCGGGTGGCAGCGCGAGCACGTCGCTCTGGGCACGAACACCGACCCGTACCAGCGCGCCGAGGGACGCTACCGTCTCATGCCCGGCATCATCGACGCGCTCGCCGACTCGGGCACGCCCTTCTCGGTCCTCACGAAGGGCACCCTGCTGCGTCGCGACCTGCCGCAGCTCGCGGCGAGGAGAGCCGACGTCGACATCTCGCTGGCGATGTCGATCGCCGTGCACGACGACGCCCTGCAGCGCGCCATCGAACCCGGCACGCCGACGGCGCGCGCCCGCCTCGACACCGTCAAGGCGGCGGCCGACCTCGGCTTCCGCGTGCAGGTCTTCCTCATGCCGATCGTCCCCCACCTGAGCGACTCCGTCGAAGCGCTCGACGAGGCGCTCACGCGGATCAGGGCGGCAGGCGCGCATCGCGTCGTCTACGGGGCGATGCACCTGCGGCCCGGCGTGAAGCCGTGGTTCTTCCAGTGGCTCGCCCGCGAGCGCCCCGACCTCGTCGCCGCCTACCGCGGCCTCTATCCCGGCGCATCCGTCGAGGCGCCGAAGGGGTACCGCACCTGGCTCGCCCAGCGCATCCGCCCCCTCCTGCGCGCCCACGGCCTGGCGGGGTCGGCGGAGGAGGACCAGCCGCCGCGCACGCGGTCGCGCGCGAAGGCGCCGCCGCGCTTCATCGAGACGGGGCGGACGACGGCGCCGACCCTCTTCTGATCAGGCGCTCAGGCTCACACCCCACGAGAGCGTCCAGTCCTCGCCGGGAGCGAGCCAGCGGAGCCCCTGCCCCGAGTTGAGGGCGTCGGCAGGCGCCGTCATGGGCTCGACCGCGACGGCGAGCTCCGCTCCCGGGTAGCCCGACGTCGTGAACACCTGCACGTAGTCGAACCCCTCCCCCTGCCAGACCGTGACGGCCCGGCCATCCGGTGCGGTGAGCGTGGTGCGCACGCGACCGTCGTCACCGCGCGCGAGCCGGCCGTAGGCGCGGTCGAGCTGCACGTCCGCGAGGCGCGCGCCGCCGCGCAGATCGGTGGCCGCATCGACCGCACGCTCGGCCACGGGCAGCATGCGGTCGTCGAGCTCGAACCACGATTCCCCCGGCACGGCGAGCCGCAGCTCGCCCGTCGGGACGTCGCCGAGACGGAAGAACGGATGCGTGCCGATGGCGACGGGCGCGTCGGCGTCGCCCTCGTTGCGGATGCGGTGCGTCACCTCGATCCCGTCATCGACGAGCGCGTAGGTGACGCTCGTCGCGAGCGTGAACGGATAGCCCGCCTGCGGGAAGATGCGCGCCGAGAGGGTCGCCGCCGCGTCGCCCCCGTCGATCGCGTACGGGAAGAAACGCAGCAGCCCGTGGCTCGCGTTCCCGTACTTCGGCTCGGAGACGGCGAGCTGCTCGGTCGCTCCGCGCTGCGACCATCGGCCGTCGCGCACGCGGTTGGGCCAGGGCACGAGGACGATCCCCGATGCGGACGGCGTGCGCTCGCCGTCGGGATACCCCTGCACGATGTCGATGCCACCCACGGTCAGGGCGCGAAGCGAAGCGCCCACCTGCGCGATCCGCGCCGTCACCTCGCCGCGCGCTCCGCTCCGGCGCAGCCGCACCTGCTCGCCTGTGGGGTCGATCTCCGCCATGGCCGTCCCTTCTCGGATTCCGTCGCAGACGATCCTCCCAGACGCCGCACGGCCGTTCAGCCCTCGTCGAACCCCGCCGCCCCGAGCTCATCGGCGATGTCCTGCAGGAACCGCGTCACGACGCCGCGCTCGGCCGACGTGAGCCGCGCCGCGGCGACCGCGCGGCGGGCGTGGATGCGCCCGATCGTGTCGGTCGCGGCGATGCGCGTCTCGGGCGTGATGGCGACGGTGAGGGCGCGTCTGTCGCTCGGATGCGGCGTGCGGACGATATGCCCCGCGGCCTCGAGCCGGTCGAGCAGCTTCGTCGTCGACGCGGTCGAGATCGAGAGGAACGCCGCGAGCACGCCCGGTGTCACGACGTCGCCTCGATTGCCCGCGACGATGAGGTAGTGGAGCGCGCGCATGTCGGTCTGATTGAGCTTCATGTAGCGCAGGGAGGCCTCGTTGAGCGACTGCTCGGCCTGGCGCACCCGGCCCATCGCATTCATGAGGATGCCGATCTCGGCGACGTCCTGCGGAGAGAGACCTGCGCGGTCGACGAGGGCTCCGACGGGGTCGTTGGCGTCGAGGTCGTACACCCCCGCTCCGGTCTCCGTCATGCGACCATCCTACCTGCCAGGACTCGAAATCAGTGAAGATTCTTGCTAGGCTAGCTAGCGATCAGACGACTGGAGCATGATGTCCCCTCTCCCCGAAGCACCGCGCGTGCAGTCGAGCGCCCCGAGCACGACCCCTCCTCGGGTCCCCCGGTGGCTGCGCATCCTCCTGCCCGCCGTGCTCATCCTCGTGTGGCTCGCCGGCGCATCGATCGGCGGGCCGTACTTCGGCAAGGTCGACGAGGTCTCCTCGAACGATCAGACCACCTACCTTCCCGAGAGCGCCGATGCGACGGCCGTCCAGGAGCGGCTCTCCGACTTCACCGACGGCGACGCCATCCCCGCCGTCGTCGTCTTCTCCTCCGACGCCGACCTGGGCGACGACGACCTCGCCGCCATCGACGAGCGGCTCGCCGCGGCGGCCGATCTCGACGGCGTCGACGAGGTCTCCCCCGCCATCGCCTCCGACGACGGGAAGGCGGCGCAGGCGTTCGTCCCGATCTCCTCCGACGCCGAGCTGTCCGAGGTCGTCGCGGCACTCGACGAGGCCCTCTCCGACGGGCTCCCCGCCGACGTCGCGGTGCACATCACGGGCCCCGCCGGGTTCTCCAACGACCTCGTCTCCGCGTTCGCCGGCATCGACGGGATCCTCCTGCTCGTCGCCCTCGCCGCTGTGCTCGTCATCCTCGTCATCGTCTACCGGTCGCTGCTCCTGCCCGTCGCGGTGCTCTCGACGAGCCTGTTCGCGCTGTGCGTCGCGCTCCTCACGGTGTGGTGGCTGGCGAAGGCCGGCGTGCTGCTCCTCAGCGGACAGACGCAGGGCATCCTCTTCATCCTCGTCATCGGCGCCGCGACCGACTACTCGCTCCTGTACGTCTCCCGGTACCGCGACGAGCTCATCCGCACCGAGAGCACCTGGACCGCGTCGATGCGGGCCCTGCGCGGCTCGTTCGAGCCCATCCTGGCGTCGGGCGGCACGGTGATCGCCGGTCTCCTCTGCCTGCTGCTGAGCGACCTCAAGTCGAACAGCACGCTCGGCCCCGTGGCGGCCATCGGCATCGTCTTCGCGATGCTGTCGGCGCTCTCGCTGCTCCCCGCGCTCCTGTTCGCCTTCGGTCGTGCGGCGTTCTGGCCGCGGCGGCCCGTATACGCGCCCGACACGGCGGCCGAGGGCGCGCCCGCACGAGGTCTCTGGGCCGGGGTCGGGCGGGCCATCCGCGCGCGGCCGCGCGTCATCTGGGCGCTCACGGCCGTCGTCCTGGCCGCTGGCTCGATCGGGTTCACGCAGTTCCAGGCCGACGGGGTGTCGCAGTCGGACCTCGTGCTGGGCGAGTCGCAGGCGCGCGAGGGCCAGCAGGTGCTCGGCGAGCACTTCCCGGCAGGATCAGGAAGCCCCGTCTACGTCGTCGTCGCGGAGGACGAACTGCAGGCCGCGGCCGATGTGCTGCTCGCCGCCGACGGCATCGACGGCGTCGCCGTGACGGCCGACACGGAGAGCGGCAGCGCTCCCGTGACGGAAGACGGCGTCACGGCCTTCGGTCCTCCCGGAACGCCGTCACCCGATCCCACCGTGGCGGATGGCGATGTGCTGCTGCAGGGCACTCTCGCGGACGCCGCCGACTCGACCGCCGCCGAGCAGACGGTGCGCGATCTGCGGGTCGCGCTCGACGACGCCGTGCCCGGCGCGCTCGTGGGCGGCGTCACGGCGACCGATGTCGACACGAACGACGCGTCGATCCACGACCGCAACCTCATCATCCCCGTCATCCTCGCGGTGATCCTCGTGATCCTCATGCTGCTGCTGCGGTCGATCCTCGCGCCGGTGCTGCTCATCCTCACGACCGTGCTCTCGTTCGGAACCGCCATGGGCGTGTCGGCGTTCGTGTTCAACGAGGTGCTCGGGTTCCCGGGGGCCGACCCGGCGGTACCGCTGTACGGCTTCGTCTTCCTCGTGGCGCTCGGCATCGACTACAACATCTTCCTCATGACGCGGGTGCGCGAGGAGTCGCTGCGGCACGGGACGCGCGACGGAATCATCCGAGGGCTGGCGATCACCGGCGGCGTCATCACGTCGGCGGGCCTCGTGCTGGCGGCGACGTTCACGGCGCTGTCGGTCATCCCCGTGCTGTTCCTCGTGCAGCTCGCGTTCATCGTCGCGTTCGGCGTGCTGCTCGACACGTTCATCGTGCGCTCGCTGCTCGTGCCCGCGCTCGCGTACGACATCGGCCGCGCCATCTGGTGGCCGTCGAAGCTCGCCCGCGGCTCGCGCTGAGGCCGGCTGGCGGGCGAACACACCGCAGGAGATCCGGGCTGGGCGGATGGCCGTCGGCCCGGATCCGCGCGGACCCACCGAATCGGCTCGGCCGGATCTCCTGCACTGTGCACGACCGAGGACGAGACGTGGGCATCAGCTGCGGGCGGCGGGCGACCACACCACGATGAGGAACGTCGCGATGGGTCCGAGGATCAGCGATCCGAGGAACCATCCGAGCCGCGTGCGGTTCTTCTGCTCGGCGAGACCGGCGTTCACGAGGGCGAGCGTGAGCCATCCGCCGCCGGCGAGCCATCCGTTGATGTCCATACCTTCACGGTAGGACAGCATGTCGCCACGGCCGCGAAGGGATCCGCCCAGATCGGAGACGCGCAACGGCCCCGTCGCGCGATGCGACGGGGCCGTGATCCGGATGGCGGGGGTTACGCGGTGAGCTCCGCGGCGGTCGGGACGGCGCCCGCGATCTCGTCGAGGAGGTCGTCACCCGGACGCACCTGGTCGAACGGCGCGTCGATCTCGGCGCGCTCGAGCAGCTCGCTCATGCGGCGCTGGCGCATCCGCGTAATGAGGGTGACGACCCGGCCCGAGCGGCCGGCGCGGCCCGTGCGACCCGCGCGGTGCAGGTACGTCTTGTACTCGGTGGGCGCGTCCGCCTGGACCACGAGGTCGACGTCGTCGACGTGGATGCCGCGAGCGGCGACGTCCGTCGCGACGAGCACCTGCGCCCGGCCCTTCGAGAACTTCTCGATGTTGCGTGTGCGCTTGGCCTGGTTCAGGTCGCCGTGGAGCGCGACGGCGGTGATGCCCGCGTCCTCGAACTGCTCGGCGAGCTGCTCGGCGTACGCCCGGGTGCGCGAGAAGACGAGCGTCTTCCCCTCGCGGTCGACGAGCGTGTCGAGGATCTCGCCCTTGCTGCGCTGATCGATGACGAGCACGCGGTGATCGATCGTGCCCGAGTCCTGCGTCTCGCCCGCGACCTCGTAGACCGAGGGCTCGACGAGGAACTCGTCGACGAGCGCGGCGACCTCGCGGTCGAGCGTGGCCGAGAAGAGGAGCTTCTGCGAGCCGTCGGCTGTGAGGCGCAGCAGGCGCTGCACGGGCTCGAGGAAGCCGAGCTCGCACATGTGGTCGGCCTCGTCGAGCACGGCGATCGAGATCTGCGAGAGGTCGAGCTTGCCCTGCGCGTGCAGGTCCTCCATGCGGCCGGGCGTGCCGATGATGATGTCGACGCCCTTCTGCAGCGCTCCGACCTGGCGCCCCTGCGGCACGCCGCCGTAGATCTGCGTCGTGAAGAGGCCGACGCTGCGCGCGATCGGCTGGATGGTCCGGTCGATCTGCAGGGCGAGCTCGCGCGTGGGGGCGAGGATGAGCGCGACGGGGGCGCGACCGAACTCGCGCTTCGTCCCTGCCTTCGACCGCAGCACGCGCTCGACGAGCGGTGCGCCGAAGGCGATCGTCTTGCCCGAGCCCGTGCGTCCGCGCGCGAGCACGTCGCGGCCCTCGATGATGGGCGGGATGGTCGCGGCCTGGATCGGGAACGGCTTGTCGGCGCCGAGGGCGGCGAGGGCGCGCTCGATGTTGTCGCCCAGTCCGATCTCCGCGAACGTCACCTCGACGGCGTCGTCGGTCTGGATGGCCTGGGCCTCGAGGCGCTCGTGCACGACGTCGATCTGCTGCTCCTGCGCGGCCGAGCGAGCAGGACGGTCGTCGCGGCGGAAGCCGCCGTCACGCTGACCGCCGTCGCGACGCTCGTAGCCGCCCTCGCGACGCTGACCGCGGTCACGGCCCGCGAAGCCGCGGTCGTCACGACGGAACCCGCCGTCGCGTTGGCCACCGCCGAAGCCACGGTCGTCACGGCGCTCGTAGCCGCCCTCGCGACGCTGACCGCCCTCGCGACCCGCGAAGCCGCGATCGTCACGGCGCTCGTACCCGCCTTCACGACGCTGGCCACCGAAGCCGCCGTCGCGACGCTGACCGCCGTCACGACCCGCGAAGCCGCGATCGTCACGGCGCTCGTACCCGCCTTCACGACGCTGACCGCCGCCGAAGCCACGGTCGTCGCGACGCTCGAAGCCTCCTTCACGACGCTGGCCGCCGAAGCCGCCCTCGCGACGCTGACCGCCGTCACGACCCGCGAAGCCGCGATCGTCACGACGGGGGTAGCCGCCCTCACGACGCTGACCGCCGCCGAAGCCGCGATCGTCGCGACGCTCGTGACCGCCCTCACGACGCTGACCGCCATCACGCCCGCCGAACCCACGGTCGTCCCGACGGAACCCGCCGTCGCGCTGACCGCCGTCGCGACCCGCGTATCCGCGGTCGTCACGACGCTCGTAGCCGCCCTCGCGACGCTGACCGCCCTCGCGACCCGTGAACCCACGGTCGTCCCGGCGGTATCCGCCCGCGGCGCTGTCGTCGCGGCGCGGGCCGCGCGACCCGCCGTCGTTCCCGCGGAAAGGTCCGCCGGTCTTCTTCTTGGCATAGCGCGGATCGAAGTTCTGGGCGGGTCGACCGCCGGCCGGCTTCTTGCTCTTGGGCATGGGTGTGTCCTTCTGGTTCTCGCACGAGAACAGCGCCTGCGCACGCATGCGCAGGCAAACCCGGGCGTCCATCGGCCGGGGGCCATTCATGTGATGGTTCATGCGCGTCGATCGACGCTCACCATCGGCCCCCGGACTCACACTTGCTGAAAACGTCCGCGCTCTACGCGGTGTCCGAAGCCGACTGGTCGACGTTACCGGACCCGACTGGGAAACGCCCCTGCACCCGGAGGCGGCGCAGGGGCGCACCGGCCCGCCGCTACCGCGGGCGGTGCTGAACGGGTGCCGCGGTCGGCAGGCCGGCCGCGGGCGCCGACGGAGCACCCGTCGCGCTCCCGGCCGTGACCGCCTCGGCGGTCACGGCGACGGAGACGGACACCCTCACGGGCTCGCCCGACGACGCCTGCTCCGACACGACGGTGCGCGCCACAGGGGTCGCCTCTGCCGGTGAGCTCACGGTCTGCGCGGAGTCCCGCCTCGAGACGCGCGAGACCGGAGACGCAGGGGCCGCAGCGACGAGCGCATCCTGCTCCGACAGCGCTGCGGACGCCCGCGCGACCCCGGGCGCAGGCGATCCGCCGCCATCCGGATCGGTCGCGGGCCCGCCGTCCTCGCCCGGCCCGCCGGAGCCTCCGCGCCGGGCGATCCGTCGCTCCTTCGCGCCCTCGACCAGGTTGTAGAGCGTCGGCAGCACGATGAGGGTGAGGAACGTCGACGAGACCAGGCCGCCGATGACGACGATCGCGAGAGGCTGCGAGATGAACCCGCCGTGCCCCGTGATGCCGAGCCCCATGGGCGTGAGCGCGAAGATCGTCGCGAGGGCCGTCATGAGGATGGGCCGCAGTCGCATCGATGCGCCGGCCAGCGTCGCGTCGTGGGTCGACAGCCCCTTCTCGCGGTACTGGTTGACGAGGTCGACGAGCACGATCGCGTTCGTCACGACGATGCCGATGAGCATGAGCACGCCGATGAGCGACGCGACGCCGAGCGGCACGCCCGTGACGACCTGCAGCAGGATGGCCCCCGTGGCCGCGAACGGCACCGACACGAGCAGCAGGATCGGCTGACGCAGCGACTTGAAGGTCGCCACCATCACGACGTACACGATGAGGATGGCCGCGAGCATCGCGAGGCCGAGCTGACTGAACGAGTCCGCCTGCTGCTCCGCGACGCCGCCGACCGACGCCGAGGCGCCGTCGGGGAGGTCGGCCGCCTCGATCGCGGCGGCCGCCGAGGCGGTCGCCACCGCGAGGTCGTCGCCTGCGGGCGGCACCGTGATGGTCGCCGTGCGGCGCCCGTCGACCGTCGTGATCGACGCGGGGCTCGCGCTCTCCTCGATCGTCGCGAGGTCCTGCAGCTGCACGACCCCGGTGGCCGTCGGGAGGTCCAGCTCGCGCAGCTGCGCGACCGTCGCCGGCGGGTCGGACACCGCGATGTAGATGTCGAGGGAGGTCTCCTCGAACTCGACGCTCCCCGCCTGCTGCGGCTGCATGGTCGACGACACGATCGAGCCGATCGCGGCCTCCGACAGCCCGGCTTCCGCTGCCGCGTCGCGATCGACCTCGACGGCGATGTACGGCAGCGACGACGCGAGGTCGTCGGTGACGGCGCCCACGCCGTCACGGCCGTCGAGCTCCGCCACGATGGCGTCGGTCGCCGCAGCGAGCGCGTCGGAGGTCGGCGCCTCGACGCTGATCGCGATATCGCTCGATCCGAAGCCGGCTGCGGCCGACACGATGAGATCGCCCGCGTCGTCGAGGGCGTCGAGGGCGTCCTGCACCTCCGCGCGCAGCTCCTCCTGGTCGACGCCGTCGGCGCTCATGACGGAGTACGTGACGCCGCCCCCGCCCGAGAACGCGTCGGAGAGGGCGGAGCCGCTCGACCCGACCGACACCTGCACCGTCTCGATGCCGTCGATGCCGTCGAGCACCTCTTCCACGCGCTGCGCGGCGGCGTCCTTCGCCTCGAGGCTCGCCGTGTCGCCGAGGTCCTGCGAGATCGTCATGGTGTTCTGCCCCGAGTCGCCGAGGAAGTTCACCTTCATGAGGGGAGCGAGCGCGACGGTGCCGACGAGCACGACAACCGCGAGCGCGACCGTGAGCCCGGAGTGCCGAAGCGTCCATCCGAGGATCGGGTGGTAGGCCCGCTGCAGACGGGACGGCGGCGCGTCGGGGTGCTCGGGATCGATCGGATGACCGTGCTCGTCGAGGAGCGGCTTGCCTGGTCGCATGAACCAGTACGCGAGCACGGGCACGATCGTCAGCGCGACGAGGAGCGACGCGGCCATCGCGATGGTCACCGTCATGGCGAACGGGCGGAACAGCTCGCCGACCATGTCGCCGACGAACACGATCGGCAGGAAGACGGCGACGGTCGTGATCGTCGACGCCGTGACCGCTCCGGCGACCTCGCGCACGGCGAGGCGGATGGCCGCGCCCTTGTCGGCGTCGCCCACGTAGTGCCGCTTGATGTTCTCGATGACGACGATGGAGTCGTCGACGACGCGGCCGATCGAGATCGTGAGCGCGCCGAGCGTGAGCATGTTGAGCGTGTAGCCGAACGACTGCATCCCGATGAACGTGATGAGCACGCTCGTCGGGATCGAGATCGCCGTCACGATCGTCGAGCGCACCGACAGCAGGAACACGAGGATGACGATGACGGCGAACACGAGGCCCAGCAGCCCCTCGGTCGCGAGCGTCTCGATCGACTGCACGATGAACGGCGCCTGGTCGAAAACCACCGTGAACTGTGCATCGGGGAGCGTCTCGCGCAGATCGTCGAGCACCGCCTGCACGCCCTCCGAGACCTCGACGGTGTTGGCGTCGGGGAGCTTCGTGATGGAGATCGAGATGGCGTCCTCGCCGTTCACGCGCGACAGCGACGTGACGGGATCATCGGTCTGGGCGACGTCGGCGACGTCGGCGATCGTCACGACCGGCGCGGGCACGGGCATCCCCGTCGCCGGGTCGACCGTCGCGGTCGTCGCGAGCGGCAGCGCACGCAGCTGGTCGAGGTCGGCGATCTTCGCCCCCGTCTGCACCGTGAGCGTGCGATCGTCCTCCGTGATGTCGCCGCCCGGGAACAGGTTGCCGTTCTGCTGCAGGGCGTCCGAGATCGCCTGCTGCGTGAGGCCGGCGGCCGCCAGCGCCTCGGTGTCGGGGGTGATCGTGATGCGCTGTCCCACGCCGCCGACGATCTCCGCGGCGTTAACGCCCTCGACGTCCTCGAGGTCGGGGATGGCGATCGACTCGAGCTGCGCCTGCGCCTCGTCCGCCTCGCCCAGACCCGACGCCGCGACCTGGATGACGGGGAGGTCGTCGATGCTGATGGCGAGCACCTGCGGCTCGACGCCGTCGGGCAGCTGGCTCGAGATCCGGCTGATGGCCTGCTGCATCTTCTGCTCGGCCGTCGCGAGGTTCGCGCCGTACGAGAACGTCGCCTGGATGATCGACGAGTTCGTCGTCGACGTCGCCGACGACGACTCCAGGTCGGGGACGCCGGCGATCGCGGTCTCGATCGGCGTCGACACGTCGGCCTCGACGACCTCGGGCGAGGCGCCGGGGTACGTCGTCATGACGACGAGCGAGGGCAGCTCGATCGACGGGATGAGCTCCTGCTTGAGGTTCGTGAGCGACAGCCCGCCGAAGACGGCGGCGCAGATCGTGATGAGCGCGATGAGCGCCCTGTTCTTGAGGCTGAGGACGGCGAGCTTCGACACAGGTCTCTCTCGTTCGGGATGGCCGGGCGAGGCGCGGACGGACCTCGATACGGTCCTGTATCCGCAAGGCCATTCTCGCACCGGGCAGCGTCCGGGCACGTCCCCCCAGGGGAGGATCTCCGTCAGAGCAGCGCAGCCATCCCGAGCCCCGCAGCCGCCGCCGCGACGCATACCGAGAGGGTGCCGAGGGCATCCGCGATGGCAGCGCGCGTCCGCCCCTCCCGCAGGAATGCCGCGGAGTCGAGGGCGACCGTGCTGAAGGTCGTGTATCCGCCGAGCAGACCGGCTCCGACGGCCGCGAGCCAGGCCGTCTCGGAGACCGCGCCCGTGAGGAGCCCCAGCGCGAACGACCCCGTCGCGTTCACGACGAGGATGGCCCAGGGGAACCCGCGCGGCAGCACGCGCCCGAGCAGCACGTCGACGAGCCAGCGGGCGCCGGAGCCGATGCCCCCGGCGATCGCCACGACGAGCAGGAGGATCACGACGACCGCCTCGCGACGAGCCGGGCGCCGACGGCGAGCCCTGCGAGGGCGGCCGCGGTCGCCGCGGCCACGAGGAGGAGGGCACCGAGCAGCGCGATCGCCGCGCCCTCTGCAAGGAACGACGCGGTCTGCACGGCGAAGGCGCTGTAGGTCGTGAACCCTCCGAGCACCCCGGTGCCGAGGAAGGCCCGGACACGGGGGCGGCGGTCGGCGACGGCACCGGCCACGATGCCGAGGAGGAAGGCCCCGACGAGGTTGATCGCCGCCGTCGTGACGACCGCGGCGTCCGCATCGGAGATCACCAGGGCGTAGCGGAGGGCTGCGCCGACCGCTCCGCCCGCGATGACAGCGGGGAGGAGCGACCAGCGGACCGGAGGGCGGCTCATCGCGTCATGCCCCGACGCGCATGCGAGGACGGTCGGACGCACGAAAGTCGCCGCGGACGGATGTCCGCAGCGACCGCGTGGGTGTGGACCCGAGAGGAGCTATGCCTTCTCGAGTTCGTCTTCGTCCTCGTCCTCGTCGGCGTACTGGTCGGCCCAGCGGTCGACGTACTGGTCGTCCTCGGGATGACCGAGCTCCCGCTCGAGGGCCGAGTAGTCGACAGCAGGGCTGAACGACTTGAGTTCGCGGGCGAGCTTGGTGTGCTTCGCCTTCTGACGGCCACGGCCCATGGGCGAGACCCCCTTATGTCAATGGCAACGGGCTTATTCGCCGGCCCGTATGCGATCACTTCGGACAGCCGGCGGTTGCCGGAAAGAGTATGATCCACGATACCACGCGGCCTCGCCACCGGCCGGGCTGCGGCATCGGAGAGAGGACGCGGTCATGAGCGACAACGAGGTCTCCCCCGTCGAGGAGACGCACGATCCGGGTGCGGACGCCGCCCTGCAAGGAGCCGTCGTCGTGGGGGTGATCCCCGGTCAGACGCCGCGTGTCGTGAAGGAGGCGGCGCGGTACGCGCATCTCCTGCATGCCCCGCTCGTCGTCGCGCACGTCGACGTCACGCGCTTCGTCACCTACGAGGATCCCGACGGATTCGTGCAGACGGCGCCCGTCGACATCCACATCGACGCGGGAGCGGAGGAGCTCGCGGCGGTGACCGCGGCCGCGGAGGCCGCCCTGTCCGGCAAGGACGTGGCGTGGTCGGTGAAGCAGCTCGTCGGCGACCCCGCGCTCGCGATCAAGCACTTCGCCGACCGCGTGGACGCCCGTCTCCTCGTCGTCGGCACCCGCAAGCGCGGGTTCGGGGAGTCGGTCCGCGAGTTCTTCACGGGCTCCGTGGCGGCACGGCTGTCGCATCGGCAGCACCGACCCATCCTCGTCGTGCCCGTGAGCGAGCCGCTCGCCGACGACGAGGACTGGCCCGTGGAGGCCTGACCGCCGGCGCGCCGGGGCCGTCAGCCGAGCGATCGGCGGACGGCCTCGGCGGCGTCGTCGAGGGCGCGGGCGAGGTCGTCGACGACGGACGCCGCGAGCTCGCCGCCCCGAGCGACATGCGTCCGGAGATCGGCGCGGACGCGTCCGCGGAAGTCGTTCACGAGCACGTCGACCCGCTGCAGGTGCTCCCGCGAGCGCACGCGCGGGTCGTCGCGCGTCTCGGGCCGCGCCGGCTCGTCCGGCGTCCGCGCGGCCGCCGCGAGGTCGGCGCGGAGGCTCCGCATGGCGTCCTGCACGCTCGCGCGCACGCCGTCGGCGATGAGGCGCACCGAGTCCGCGAGACCCTCCTGGATGCCGTCGATGTCCGCCGCGCGGGCGGCGACCTCCGCTCGGCCAGCCTCCGTGATGGCGTAGACGGTCTTGCGTCCGTCCGCGGACTTCGTGACGAGCCCCTCTTCCTCGAGCTTCGCGAGGCGCGGATAGATGGTGCCCGCGCTCGGCGTGTACGTGCCGCCGGTGCGTTCGGACAGCGCCTGCATGATGTCGTAGCCGTGCCGCGGCGTCTCGTCGAGCAGGGCGAGCAGATAGAGCCGCAGGTCGCCGTGGGAGAAGACGGGGGGCATCAGGCGCTCCGCTCCTCGCCCGACGCACCGCCGGGCCACTCGACCTGCTCGTCGGTGTCGCCGGCGGGCGCGGACGGGTCGTCCCGCCGCACCACGGTGATGTCGCCGGAGACGGTGTTGACGCCCACGTCGACGAACGCGCTCGAGAGCTCGCCCACCGAGCCGGTGTAGTTCGACGGCCCCGACGACGCGTACCGGACGCCGTCGACGAGGATTCGCCCGCTCGCGGAGCGCGCGACGTAGTTCGCGGGATAGCCCGCGTCGAGGCGCACCGTCACGGCGCCGCTCACGCCGTTGACGGAGATGCGCGAGACCGGGCCCTCTGCGTCGACGAAGGTCGATCCCGAGACGGAGTCGACGTCGACCTTCGTGACCGCGCCGGTGACGGCCACGTCGCCCGAGACCGTGTTCGCCGAGAACGGGCCGGTGAGGCCGCGCACCTGGATGTCGCCCGAGACGGCGTTGGCTCCCAGGTCGCCGCGGAGCCCATCGACGAGGATGTCGCCCGACACCGTGTTGAGACGGGTGTGCCCCTCCACTCCCGAGACGAGCGCGCCGGCGCTCACGACACCCAGCGTGAGGGCGACGGCACGGGGGACGGCGAGGCTCACCTCGGCGCGCGGACCCCCCGACCCGAAGTTGCGGAACACCTCGAGGAAGTTGTCCCACCTCAGCTGCGCGTGATCGAGCTCGAGCTGGTCGCCCGTCACCTCCACGCGGAGGTCCTTCACGCTCACGCCGTGGACCTCGAGCCGCACGTGCGGCTCGTCGTGTGCGATGACGTCGACCTGTCCGCCGACGAGGCCCACCTTGAGACGGCGGATGCCCTCGACGTCGATGACGCGGGTCTCACCCGGGTGGATGAGCCACTTCTCGTCTGCCATGATCTGCTCCTGTCCGCCGGGGACCCGGCCGTGCGATTCGAGATATATCTCGATGTCACCGAGTAGAACACGATATATCTCGATAAGCAAGGGCGGATCCGAAGATCGTCCTTGACCTTGACGCGACGTCAACTCGTAGCGTGGAGCCATCCACACGAGAGGAGGACCGCATGGAGTGGTCCATCCAGCAGATCGCGCGGCTCACGGGATCGACGAGCCGCGCGCTGCGGCACTACGACGACATCGGGCTGCTGCCGCCGACCCGCCACGGGTCGAACGGCTACCGGTACTACGACGAGCACGCCCTCGTACGCCTGCAGCGCATCCTGCTGCTGCGCGAGCTCGGGCTCGGCCTGCCGCAGATCGCTGACCTGCTCGCGAGCGATGTCACCCCGGTGCACGCGCTCGAGACGCATCTCGCGTGGCTGGTCGACGAGAGGAACCGCCTCGAACGGCAGATGAAGGCCGTCGCGTCGACCATCCGATCACTCCAGGAAGGCAGGGAGCTCATGGCGGAGGACATGTTCGACGGATTCGACCACGCACAGCACAGGGAGGAGGTGGAGGAGCGCTGGGGGCGCGACGCCTACGCCCGGAGCGACGCCTGGTGGCGCGGGATGTCCGACGCCGAGCGCGCCGCGTGGAAGGACCGCTCCGCGCGGCTCGGCGCCGACTGGATGGCACTGGCCGCGTCGGACGCGGATCCTGCGTCGGATGCCGCGCAGGAGCTGGCGCGCCGCCACGTCGAGTGGCTGCGGGGCATCCCCGGGACGCCCTCGGCGACCCCAGGCGGCGACGAGAGGGCCTATGTCGTCGGGCTCGCCGAGATGTACGTCGCCGATGCGCGCTTCGCCGCGAACTACGGCGGCGCCCGAGGCGCGGCGTTCGTGCGCGATGCGCTCGCGCGGTACGCCGGATCGCACCTGTAACCGGGCGTCGCGTGCGGCGCGGCCCTTTCCGGGGACGCTCCGCACGCACTAGCGTCGGGAGCACAGACCGGCAACAGGAGGAATCGTGACGGATACCACGCACCAGCCCATCGGCCTCGCGCGCACCCTGCGGACGATCGCGATCGTGACGGGCGTCGTCTCGCTCATCGCGGGCGTGGTCATCCTCGTCTGGCCGCTCAAGTCGGCCGTCGCGATCACCGTGCTCATCGCGATCTACACGCTCGTCGCCGGCGTCATCAACATCGCGCTCGCGATCTCCTCGAAGGGGCTCGGCGGATGGCTGCGGGTCGGCATCTCGCTGCTCGGCATCCTGTTCGTCGTCTCGTCGATCGTCGCCTTCGCGAACCTCACCTCGACGACCGTGCTGCTGGCGGCGTTCGTCGCCATCATGCTGGGCGTCTCGTGGATCGTCGACGGCATCGTGTCGCTCTTCGCGCTGGGCGGCCCGAAGGATCCGTTCAGCCCGGTTCCGCGCTCGAAGGGCTGGACGATCGCGTTCGCGATCATCAGCATCCTGGCGGGTGTCGTCGTCATCCTCTCGCCGCTCCTCACGGCGGTCTGGCTGTGGCTCTTCATCGGCGCCGCGCTCGTCGTTTTCGGCATCATCCAGGTCGTCCGCGCCGCGACGCTGGAGCGCTGACCCGCGCCGCCCGCCCGCGTCGGCAGGGAGCGGGCGGGCGGGCATCCGATGTCAGCCCGCGAGCACCTCGGCCTGCTGCTGGGCGAGGATGCTGAGCTCGGCGGCGGCGAACGCGTGCTCCTGCGTCATCGCCGTCTCGGTGCGGTCGATGCTGTCGCGGATGAGCCGGCCGAAGAACGGGAACCCCGTCTTCCCCGCGGCGTCGAACCGGTACTGCCCGTCCTGGTTCACGAGGAGCACCTGCCCTCCCCCGTTGTCGGTCGTGATGTCGACGTACTTGCGCAGCTCGAGGTAGCCGTCGGTCCCGAGGATGAGCGTGCGGCCGTCGCCGAACACGTCGAGACCCGCGGGGGTGAACCAGTCGACCCTCACGTAGCCGCTCGTGCCGTTGTCGAGCACGACGTGCGCGTCGCCGAAGTCCTGCAGCCCGGGGGTGTCGGGATGCGCGTAGTTCGCGACGGTCGCGCTCGCGATGCGACCGCCCGTCGCGCCCGTGTAGTGCAGCATCTGCTCGAAGTTGTGGCTGCCGATGTCGCAGAGGATCCCGCCGTAGCGCGCGGGATCGTAGAACCAGTCGGGCCGCCCCGTGCCCACGCGGTGCGGCCCGAACGACACGACCTGCAGCACGCGGCCGATGGCCCCGCGCTCGATGAGCTGGCCCGCGAGCAGCGCCGCCTCGGAGTGCACGCGCTCGCCGTAGTAGACGGCGAAGATGCCGCCCGTGCGCGCGACGGCGGCGCGCGCCGCCTGCAGATCGTCGAGGGTCGTGATGGCGGGCTTGTCGGCGAAGTAGTCCTTGCCCGCGTCGAGCACGCGCACGCCGAGCGGCGCGCGATCGGAGGCGACCGCGGCGCTCGCGACGAGCCGGATGGCCGGGTCGTCGAGCACCTCCCGCTCGCTCGCGGCGGCGCGCGCCTGCGGATACCGCGCGACGAAATCCGCGACCTTCGCGGGATCGGGATCGAAGACGGCCGAGAGCGTGCCGCCGGCCCGGACGAGCTCCTCCGTCATCCCGTGGATGTGGCCGTGGTCGAGGCCGACGGCCGCGAAGACGAACTCCCCCGGGTCGACGACGGGTTCGGGCAGCGGATCGAAGGTGTACGGATGGCTCATCATGCGTCCTCTCGGTCGGTCACGTCGTAGGTGCGGAGACGGCCGCACATGCCGAAGCCGCGCTCGCCCGTCGAGGCGGCGGCCTCGTGCACGCGCGCGTGGGCGAGATGCGCGACCGAGCCTGCCGCGACCGCCTCCGCGAGCGCGAGCGAGCGCTCCGCCTGTGCCAGCGGCCGCTCGCGGACGAGGTCGGCCCACGCCGCCGCTCGCCCGCGGACGAGGGCGCCCGCCGCGACGTGGAAGGCATCGAGCGGCGCGCGGTCACCCGCGAGGACGGCATCGCGCAGCACCTCGAACCCGGCGACGGCGAGGTCGCGGCGCCGCGCGGCGCGCTCGGCGCGGCCATCCTCTCCTCCGAGCGCGGCTGCGTCAGCGTACGCCGCGCCGTCCGCCACGACCTCCGACGGGAACGTCATGACGGCGTCACCCGCCTCGGGGAGGCCCGCATTGCTCATGAGCACGACGACGCGCAGGTCGCCGCGGTTCACCGCGCGGTGGATGGTTCCGGGCGTGAACCACACGACGTCTCCCGCGGCGAGCGCGGTCTCGCGGAACCCGGTCGCGTCGATCGTCTGGAGCGCCCCCTCCCCCGACACCACGACGTACGCCTCTGTCGAGACGAGGTGCATGTGCGGACTGCCCCCGCAGATGCCGTCGGGCGCCTCGTCGCCGTAGACGTCGAGACGCGACAGCGACGTCCCGCCGGGGAACGACGACGCCGTCACGATGCGGCCTCGGCGAGCGACGCCGTCTTCTCGAAGAAGTGCGGCGCGTGCGCGACGAGCTGTCCCGCCCGGTAGTAGGGGTCGGAGGCGGCGAGGGGCAGAGCGACGATCTCGCGCTCGAACCCGGCCTTGTAGATCGCTGTGACGACCTCGACCGCGTCGCGGCCGTCGCGTCCGCCCGCGACGGGTGCGCGGCCGTCGCGGATGGCGGCGAGCAGATCGCCGATCTGGCCCTCGTGACCGAGGTGCGACAGGGGGGCGCGTTCGGCCACGAGCGCCTCGATGCGTGCGACGAGGTCGGCGTCGCCCCCCTCCGCCGGGAAGCCGTCGGCGCGCGAGCGCTCGGCGACGACCTTCCACGGCTGAGAGACGCGCGCGTTCGCCCCCTGGATGACGATCTCCTGCTCCTCGCCGTGGTGCACGACAGAACTCGTCAGCTGGGCCAGCCCCCGCTCGTATCGGAACACGGCGACCGAGAGGTCCTCGACCTCGGCGTTGTCGTGCTGCGCGTTGGCGAGCATCGCCGTGATCTCGGTCGGGCTGCCGAGCAGCCACAGGAGGAGGTCGATGTGGTGGATCGCGTGGTTGAGCGTGCAGCCGCCGCCCTCCTTCTCCCACGTGCCGCGCCACCACAGGTCGTAGTAGGGCAGCCCCCGCCACCATGCCGAGTCGACGCGCACATGCGAGATCGACCCGAGCAGCCCGGATTCGACGACGGCCTTGAGCGTCGCGAGGTCGTCGCGGAAGCGGTTCTGCGCCACGACCGACAGCAGCTTGCCCGAACGCTCCTGCGCCGCGAGCATGGCGTCGCACTCCTCGAGCGAGGGCGCCATCGGCTTCTCGACGAGCACGTTCACGCCCGCGTCGAGGGCGGCGATCGCGAGCGCGGCGTGCGTCGACGG
This sequence comes from Microbacterium sp. NPDC055683, assembly GCF_053617895.1. NCBI lineage: Bacteria > Bacillati > Actinomycetota > Actinomycetes > Micrococcales > Microbacteriaceae > Microbacterium > Microbacterium sp. NPDC055683. Next base: position 87,076 of record NZ_JBSHGQ010000005.1, read on the forward strand.
CGGCGTCGCGACGCTCACGAGATCGAGACCCGCGTCCGCGATCATCGCGAGCGGGTCGTCGAACGCCTGCGCGCCGGCGAGCCCGAACGCCGCCGCCTTGGCCGCGGCCTTCCCCGGCATGACGTCAGCGAGCGCGACGATCTCGCACTGGTCGGGGAACGCGAGGTACCCGCTGATGTGCGCGTCGGCGATGCCGCCGGTGCCGATGATTCCGATTCTGAGCATGCTCTCTTTCACTCTCCAGGGAGGGGATGGCGGCCCCGGCGCCGTGCCGGGGCCGCCGGGTCGTCAGTTGGCCGCGTCGATCGACGCCTGCAGATCGGCGATGTAGCCCTCTGCGGCGTCGGCGGGCGTGGTGCGCTCGAAGAGGACCTCCTGCATGTAGCGCAGCAGCAGGGCATCCTGGTCGGACGAGCCGCTCGGGAGGGGCGCGGGGGCGTCGCCCAGACGCGGCAGCTCGCTCTCGGAGTACTCCACCGCCTTGACCTCCTCCGGCGTGAGGTCGTCGGCGATGATGTCGAGCGTGCTCGACAGCGCGGGAAGGCCCCGCTCCGTGCCGAGGATCTTCACCGCCTCGGGGTCGTTGAGGAAGAAGTCGATGAGGGCCGCGGCCTCCGCGGGGTGCTCCGACTGCGACGAGATCGACCAGTACATCCCCGGCTTGAAGTAGTCGTACGTCTCCACGCCGTCGGGGATCGTGGGGAGCTCGACGAGCTCGATGTTGGCACCCGACGCCTGCGAGTACGCGGAGACCTGCGTCGCGTAGATGAACGACGACACGACCTTGCCGGTCGAGATGGGCAGCTGGTCGAGAGCCAGGCTCGACGTCTCCGCGAACACCGAGGCGGGCGCCGCGGCGCCGCTCTTCGTCCAGTCGAGGGCCTCCTGGAAGTAGGCCTCGAGGGTCGCGGGGTCGATGGAGACCTCGGTGCCGTCGAACAGCTGGTCGCCGTGCTGGCGCGCGAAGAGGTTGAGCATGTGCCCGTTCTGCATGATCGACCCGCCGTAGACGCCGGCGGGTGCCGCCTGCGTCACCTGCTGCGCCCAGGCCTCGTACTCGTCGTAGGTCCAGCCGTCGGTGTCGGGCAGCGGCACGCCGATCTCGTCGAGGAGGTCGGTATTGACGGCGACCGTCATGCTCGAGGTCGAGATCGGCACGGCGTAGAGGCCGTCGTCCCACGCGCCCATGTCGCGCACGCTGTCCTCCATGCCTGAGGTGTCGATGTCGTAGTCGCCGAGCTCGACGAGCGACCCGCGCCCCGCGTACTCGGCGAGGTAGAGCAGGTCCATCTGGACGACGTCGGGGGAGTTCTTGCCGGCCGTCGCCGTGGCGAGCTTCTCCCAGTACCCGCCCCAGTCGGCGAACTCGGGCTCGACCGTGATGTTCGGGTACTCCTCCTCGAAGAGGTCGATGACCTCCTGCGTGCGCTGGTGGCGGGCGTCGCCGCCCCACCAGTACATGCGGAGGGTGACGGGCTCGTCGCTGAGCTCGGTGGAGGCGTCGCCGGCCGCTCCCGTGCCGAGCCCGCAACCCGCGAGCCCGACCGCGAGCGAGGCGGCGACGATGCCGGCTCCGGCGCGAAGGGTGGTGCGCTTCATGATTCTCCTTGTGATGGAAAGGGCCTACTTGAGCCCTGTGGTGGCGATGCCCTTGATGAGGAACTTCTGCCCGAAGGCGAAGATGAGGACGAGCGGGATGATCGACACGACGCTCATCGCGAACATGGCGCCGAACGACGAGGACGACTGCGCGTCGATGAACGACCGCAGCGCGATCGGCACCGTGTAGTTGGCGGGGCTCGTGAGGAAGATGAGCTGCGAGAAGAAGTCGTTCCACACCCAGATGAAGGTGAAGATCGTCGTCGTCGCGAGCGCCGGCATCATGAGGGGCAGCAGGATCTGGAAGAAGATGCGGCCGTGCCCGGCCCCGTCGATGCGGGCCGCCTCGTCGAGCTCCTTCGGCAGGCCGCGGATGAACTGCACCATGAGGAAGATGAAGAACGCGTCGGTGGCGAGGAACTTCGGCACGATGAGCGGCCAGAACGAGTCGTTCAGGCCGAGCTGCGCCCAGAGGATGTACTGGGGCACGATCACGACGTGGATGGGCAGCATCAGCGTCACGAGCATGTACGCGAACGCCGGCCGCTGGAAGCGGAACCGCAGCCGCGCGAACGCGTAGGCCGCCAGCGAGCAGCTCAGCAGGTTGCCGATGATCGAGCCGAGCACGATGACGCCGGAGTTCAGCAGGTACTGCCCGAACGGCGTGCCGAGCGCGGTCCATCCGTAGGTGTAGTTCTCCCACTCGAACGTCGTGAGCAGGAGCGACGGGTTCGAGAAGATCGCCCCCTCCGGGCGGAGCGATGACACGACCATCCACAGCACGGGGTAGAGCGAGACGACGACCATGACGATCATGACGGCGTGGCGGGCGGCCGTTCCCCAGCGGGATCGACTGGGCTGCCGGTAGGGCCGCGCGGACCTCCCGCGGCGCCCCTTCGGGGTGACGATGGTTCGCGTGGTGATGTTCTCAGTCGTCATAGTGCACCCAGTACTTCGAGAGCCAGAAGTTCACGGCGGTCAGCACGCCGATGATGATGAGGAGCAGCCAGGCGAGCGCCGAGGCGTAGCCCATCCGGAAGGAGCCGAAGCCCTCCTGGTAGAGGTACAGCGTGTAGAAGAGCAGCGAGTCGGCGGGGCCGCCCGTGCCGCCCGACACGATGAACGCCTGCGTGAACGCGGAGAAGGAGTTGATCACCGCGAGCACGAGGTTGAAGAAGATGATGGGCGTGAGCAACGGCAGGGTGATGGCGCGGAACCGCCACCAGGCGGGCGCGCCGTCGGTCGCCGCCGCCTCGTACAGCTCCGCCGGGATCTGCCGTAGACCGGCGAGGAAGATCACCATGGGCGACCCGAACATCCACACGTGCAGCAGGATGATCGTGGACAGCGAGGTCTCGGGGCTCCCGATCCAGCTCGTCGACGACTCGATGCCGATCGCGCCGAGCAGCGTGTTGAGCAGCCCCTCCGCGCCGAAGATGAGACGCCACAGCATCGCGATCGCGACGGAGGCGCCGAGCAGGCTCGGCAGGTAGAACGCCGAACGGTAGAAGCCGAGGCCGCGCATCCCCTTGTCGAGCAGGATGGCGAGGCCGAGCGCGACGATGAGCTGCAGCGGGACGCCGATGAGGACGTAGAGGAACGTCACGAGCAGCGACTGGTGCAGGCGGCTGTCGCCGGCCATCCGCGCGTAGTTCTCGAGGCCGACCCAGTTCGGGTCCTGCAGCAGGTTGTAGTCGGTGAACGAGAGGTAGAGCGACATCAGGATCGGCCCGAGCGTGAGCACGGCCGCACCCAGAATGAACGGGGCGAGGAAGACGAGCGCCGCCCTGTTGTCGGGGGCCGCGGCCCTCCGCTCCTCCTCCGTCCTCCGTCTGCCGCGCTCGCGGGCATGCGACATGCTCCGCAGTTCAGCGATGCTCATGGTTCTGCGCATCCTCCTCGATGTCAGTGGAGTGCCGTTCCTACGTATTACTAATACGTAGTACTAAGACGTATTAGGTAGTATGGCGGCAGCAGTCCCCGCCGTCAACCGCTTTCTCGGCACCGGAGTGCGGAGAGGGGGCGTGCACATGGAGAAGCGCGCGACGAGTCGCGATGTGGCCCGCGTGGCCGGGGTGTCGCAGTCGACCGTGTCGTTCGTGTTCACGGGGCGCGACGGCATCTCGGAATCCACTCGCGAGCGCGTGCTGCGCGCCGCGGCGGAGCTCAGCTACCGGCCGAACCTCGCGGCGCGATCCATGCGCACGCGGCGCACGGGCCGCGTGGCGGTGCTCATGACCGTCTCGGCCCTCAATCCGCAGGACCTGCTGCACGGCGTCACCGATGCCGCCGCCGAGGCCGGCTACGTCGTCGAGGTCGTCTACGTCCCCGGCGATCCCGATGCGCGCAGCGTGCGCATCGGCGAGCTCGTCGACTCGCGCCAGTACGAGGGCATCCTCTCGTTCACGCCCATCCGCACCCCGTCGGCGACGGCGGAGGACACCGTCGTGCTGTCGCTCAGCGAGTTCGACGAGGAGATGCACATGACGGGCGAGTTCACCGACGCGCGCCCTGTCGTCGAGATGATGGAGCACCTTGCGGAGCTCGGGCACACCCGCTTCCTGCACATCACGGGCTCGCTGACCTACCCGTCTGCCGTCGCGCGCCGCGATGCGTACCTCGCGACCGTCGAACGGCTCGGTGCGACCTCGCTCGGAGTGATCGAGGGCGACTGGAGCGCGGCGACGGGTCATGCGACGGTGGCCGGCCTGCCCGACGGCACGCCCCCGTTCGCGCTCATCGCGGCCAACGACCTCGTCGCGACGGGGGCCCTGCGCGCCGCGGTGCTGCGCGGATGGTCGGTGCCGGGCGATCTCAGCATCACGGGGTGGGACGACACCGACCAGAGCGCCTACCTCGTCCCCTCCCTCACGACCGTGGTGCAGGACCGCGAGGCGCTCGGGGCGAACGCGATGCGCCGGCTCGTCGCGGCCATCCGCCGCGAGCCCGTGCCGGAGCCCGCGACGGGACTGCAGCACGTCGTCTGGCGGGAGTCGGTCGGGGCGCCGCGCGCGTGAGCGGTGGCGGCGCTGCGGCGTGAGCGCGTGAGCGGCGTGAGCGCGTCGTAGCGCTTCGCCAGTGCGGATGTAGGCGGCGCTCGTCGCGGCGTCGCGGCGCTTCGCCAGCCCGGATGTCGGCGGCGCGGCGGCGCTTCGCCAGTGCGGATGTCGGCCAAAACAGCCGAAACGCCCGACATCCGCACTGGCGGATGCGGCGGAACCCCACATCCGCACTGGCGAAGCGGCCGCCGCCGCTACACCCCGCCGCTACACCCCGCCGCCGCTACACCGAGCCGCCCGAGAGGGCGGCGAACTCCTCGAGCGCGGCCACGGCGTCTGCCGGCAGCTCGGCGCGGCTCGCCGCCACGGCGTCGTCGATCTGGCTGGGACGCGACGCTCCGATGATGGCCGTCGTGACGACGGGGTCGCGCAGCACCCAGGCGATCGCGAGCTGCGGGATCGAGAGGCCGACCTCCCTCGCGACGCCGTCGATGCCGCGGATGCGGCGCAGGTAGTCGTCGGTGATGGCCGACTCGTTCAGGAAGAAGCTGCCGGCGGCCCTCGACCCCGGCGGGACGGTGCCGTCGAGGTACTTGCCGGTGAGCAGCCCCTGAGCGAGCGGCGAGAACACGGCGCTTCCCACCTGCAGGTCCCGCAGGGCCGGGAACAGCTCGGCCTCCGGCGTGCGGTCGAACAGCGAGTACCGGGGCTGGTGCACGAGCAGCCGCACGCCCTCGGCGGCGAGCAGCTCGTGCGCGCGGCGCACGAGAGGCGCGGGGTAGTTGGAGACCCCGACGTAGAGGGCCTTGCCGCTGCGCACGATCGATGCGAGGGCGCCGACGGTCTCCTCCAGCGGCGTCTCGGGATCGGGACGGTGGTGGTAGAACACGTCGACGTAATCGAGGTGCGTGCGCGCGAGCGTCTGGTCGAGCGAGCTCACGAGGTACTTGCGCGAGCCGCCGTCGCCGTACGGTCCCGGCCACATGTCGTAGCCGGCCTTGCTCGCGACGAACAGCTCGTCGCGGTAGCGGCGCAGGTCCGACTCGATCACGGCGCCGAACGTCGACTCCGCAGCCCCGTACGGCGGGCCGTAGTTGTTGGCGAGATCGATGTGGACGACGCCCCGGTCGACCGCGTGCAGGATGATCTCGCGCTGGCTCTCGAACGAGCGATCGCGCCCGAAGTTCTGCCACAGGCCGAGCGAGATGCGCGGCAGGCGCACGCCGCTCGCGCCGGCGCGGAGGAAGGGGACGTCGTCGTAGCGCGTGTCGGCGGCGACGTGCGTCGGGCGCAGTCGGGGGTCGTCTGCGGCGATGGGCATGGCACTCCTCGGCGAGCGGGCGGATGGGGGTGCCGCGTCTGACGAGAGCGGCACCGCGATGCTACCGCGGGAAGCGGTTACCGGGGTAGGTCAGGCGATGCTGGCTCGCGCGACGGGGCGACGGGGCGACGGGGCGACGGGGCGACGGCCTACTCTGGTCGGATGAGCGACCTACGAGAGCGCCTGAGAGCTCTTCCGCCGTTTCCCGACGACCTGCCGACCTTCGACATCGGCGCCATACCGAGCGATCCTCTCGACCTGTTGCGTGCGTGGATCGACGACGCCATCGCATCGGGCGAGCGCGCCCCGCACGCGTTCACGCTCACCACAGTCGACGCGGACGGCGGCCCTGCGAGCCGCACGCTGGTCGTGAAGGACGTCGACGAGCGGGGAGTGCAGTTCGCCGGCCGGCGAAGCTCGCGGAAGGGCGTCCACCTCGAGGCGGACCGCCCCGTCGGCGTGCACGTGTTCTGGCGCGAACTCGGGCGGCAGGTCGAGCTGACGGGGCGGGCCGTCCCGCTCTCCCCCGCCGAGTGCGCCGCCGACTGGCTCGCCCGACCGACGTCGGGTGGCGAGGTCGACCCCGACTGGCAGGTGTGGGCCATCCGCCCCGAGCGGGCGAGCTTCTTCCAGGCCGCGCATGATCGCGTGCACACGCACCTCGTCTACACGCGCGACAGCACCGGATGGCGGCGCTGACGCCGCTCAGCCGGCCGGCGTCGCGCGGTCGTCGAGCACGAGCTGCAGGAACGTGAGGTCGAGCCATCCGCCGAACTTCTCGCCCACCTGGCGGAGCGTGCCGGTGTTCTCGAAGCCGAGCCGCTCGTGCAGCGCGATCGACACCGCGTTCGACGCGTCGACCGCGGCGATCATGACGTGCATGCCCTGAGCGCGGCCGCGCGCGATGAGCGCCTCCATGAGCGTCCTCCCGAGACCGCGACCGCGCTGATCGCCGCGCACGTACACGGAGTGCTCGACGGTGTGCCGGTAGCCGTCGTGCGGTCGCCACGGGCCGTAGGTCGCGTAGCCGACGGCCTCGTCGGCGTCGTCGACCGCGACGATCACGGGGAACCCGTCGCCCTGCCGCTGAGCGATCCACGCGGCGCGGTTCTCGACCGACACGACCTCGTCGTTCCAGATCGCGGTCGTGTGCACGACGGCGTGGTTGTAGATCTCGGCGATGCGCGCGGCGTCGCCCTGGTGGGCGTCTCGGAGGGTCATGGCGGGGGCTCTCGATCGGGGCGGCGGCGAATCGGGTCGCCGGGCGGCACGACGACCGCACCAGCGAGACTCTACGACACGCGCCGCCGCGCGCGGCGTGCCTTCCACCAGGCCCAGAACTGCTCGAGCCGGCGCTTCAGCCATCCCGCGGCCCGACGTGCCCAGCCGAACTCGGTGCCGAGCACGGCGAGCCCGGTGAACACGATGAGCCACCCCGGGCCCGGAAGCGGCACGAGCAGCAGGCCGCCGACGGTGAGCACGCCGCCGACCGTCCCGACCACAACACGGTAGCTCGCGTCCACGGCGCGGTTGCGCGCGATGAGCCGGCGCGTGGCGCGCCCCGCTCGCGCGATCGGGGAGACGGCGACATCGGCGGTCGTCTCGGGCGTCGGCTCGACCGTGGGCGCATCCCGTTCCATGGCGGGAGTCAACACGATATAGCTCGAAATGCGCTGGGCGCCGCGCGGCGGACTAGGATCCCTGCGTCTGCTCCACCCAGCCGAGGTACTCCTCGCTGACGGTGCCCGTGACGTAGCGCCCGTCGAAGCAGCTCATGTCGAGGTCGGCGAAGGCCTGGCCGCCCGTCGCCCCCTCGACGATGGCATCGCGCAGGTCGTCGACCTCCTGGTAGACGAGGTGGTCGCAGCCGAGCGCCTCCGCGATCTCGGGGATCGTGCGGCCGTGGGCGATGAGCTCCTTGCTCGAGGGCATGTTGATGCCGTACACGTGCGGGTAGCGCACGGGCGGGGCCGCCGAGGCGAACGTCACCGACTTGGCGCCGGCGTCGCGGGCCATCTCGATGATCTGCTTGCTCGTCGTGCCGCGCACGATGGAGTCGTCGATGAGCAGCACGTTCTTGCCGCGGAACTCGCTCGACATCGCGTTGAGCTTCTGACGCACGCTCTTCTTGCGCACCGCCTGCCCCGGCATGATGAAGGTGCGGCCGATGTAGTGGTTCTTGTAGAAGCCCTCGCGGTACTCGATGCCGAGGACGCGCGCGACCTCCATGGCCGCGGGTCGCGACGAGTCGGGGATGGGCATGACGACGTCGATCTCGTCGAGCGGCACGTGCTTCGCGATCGTCGCGGCCAGCTTCGCGCCCATCCGCAGGCGCGCCTCGTACACCGAGATGCCGTTCATGATCGAGTCGGGGCGGGCGAGGTAGACGTACTCGAACGAGCACGGCGAGAGCTGCGGGGCGTCGGCGCACTGCTTCGAGAACAGCTCGCCCTCGTCCGTGATGAACACGGCCTCGCCCGGCTCGATGTCGCGGACGACCTCGTAGTCGGCGTTCTCGAGCACGAGCGATTCGCTCGCGACGACCCATTCGTCCTTGCCGTCCTCGGCGGTGCGGCGCCCCAGGATGAGGGGGCGGATGCCGAACGGGTCGCGGAACGCGAGCAGGCCGTAGCCGGCGATCACCGAGATGACCGCGTAGGCGCCCTCGATGCGGCGGTGCGTGCGCGCGACCGCCTCGAAGATGCGCTCGGGATCGAGGTCGACCGGCGAGGTCGTCGCCTGCAGCTCTCCCGCGAGCACGTTGAGCAGCAGCTCGGTGTCGCTCGACGAGTTGAGGTGCCGCCGGTCGCGCTGCGCCATGTCCTGCGTCAGCTCGCGGGTGTTCGTGAGGTTGCCGTTGTGGATGAGGATGAGCCCGTACGGCGCGTTCACGTAGAACGGCTGGGCCTCCTCCTCGCTCGAGGCGGTGCCCTTCGTCGCGTAGCGCACGTGGCCGAGGCCGACGTTGCCGAGCAGCGCACGCATGTCGCGCGTGCGGAAGCCCTCGCGGACCATCCCGCGCGACTTGCTCATGTGCATGACGCCGTTCGGCTCCGCCGTGGCGATGCCCGTGGCGTCCTGCCCGCGGTGCTGCAGGAGGAGGAGTGCGTCGTAGATGTCCTGGTTGACGGGGCCGCGACCGACCACTCCGACGATGCCGCACATGGGGTGTTACTTCGCTCCGTCCGCGTACGCGCCGACGAGGCGGACGGCGCCGCCGTCGACCCCCTTGGCGCCCTGCTCGAATTCCCCGGCCGGCGCGGCGCCCGTGTGCACGGTGCCCGCCTGCCAGGCGTGGATGCCGTCGGCCGCCAGGGCCGCGACGGCCGCGTCGACGCGCTCGGGCGCGATGACAGCGAGGAACCCGATGCCGAGGTTCCAGGTGCCCTCGCTCGACTCGAGCGACGAGCCGGCGATGCCGCTCAGCACGCGGAACACGGCCGACGGCGACCACGTCGAGCGGTCGACCTCGGCCCAGGTACCCTGCGGAAGCACGCGTGCGAGGTTCGCGGCGATGCCGCCGCCCGTCACGTGGCTGAGCGAGTGGACGTCGTCACCCAGCGCGTCGATGAGGCGCAGCAGCGGCGCCGTGTAGAGGCGAGTGGGCTCGAGGAGCGCCTCGCCCCACGTCGTGCCGAGGTCGTCGGAGCGGTCGCCGTAGCCGATGCCCGCACCGGAGAGGATGTGCCGCACGAGCGAGTAGCCGTTCGAATGCAGCCCGCTCGAGGCGAGGGCGAGGACGACGTCGCCGTCGCGGACGCGCTCGGCGCCCAGGACGCGGTCGGCCTCCACGACGCCCGTCGCGGCACCCGCGACGTCGTAGTCGTCGACGCCGAGGAGCCCGGGGTGCTCCGCGGTCTCTCCGCCGACGAGCGCGGTGCCCGTCGCGGCGCACGCGTCGGCGATGCCGCGCACGATGTCGGCGATGCGCTGCGGGAAGACCTTGCCGCACGCGATGTAGTCGGTCATGAAGAGCGGGCGGGCGCCGACCACGACGATGTCGTCGACGACCATGCCGACGAGATCCTGGCCGATCGTGTCGTGCTTGTCGATCGCCTGCGCGATGGCCACCTTGGTGCCCACGCCGTCGGTGCTCGTCGCGAGGAGCGGACGGCGGTAGTCGCGCAGCGCGGCGGCGTCGAAGAGGCCGGCGAAGCCGCCGACGCCTCCGAGCACCTCGGGGCCGTGCGTCGCACGCACCGACGACTTCATCAGCTCGACGGCGAGATCGCCGGCAGCCGTGTCGACGCCGGCTTCGGCGTAAGAGGAGCGGGGGGATTCAGGGGTGGGATCGAAGACCACTGGACAAGGATACCGGCCGCGCGACGCGCCCGGATTCAGACCTCGTCGACCGACTCGTGCGCGACGCGCACATCGCGCGTGCGGCGGCCGATCGTCCAGTCCAGGACGAGGGCGACGAGCATGCCGAGCAGGATGCCCGCCGGCACGCACCAGAGGAGGATGAAGCCGAACGCCTGCGACGGCGAATACACCACCTCGGTGAAGGGGCTCGCCTCCGACGTGCCATCGAACACGGTGGCGAGGATGAGCGTCGCGACGAGACCGACGGCGGCCCCGAGCGCGGCGAAGACGCCGTACTTCGGAGCGCGGCGCACCTTCGCGACGTCGACTTCCGTGCGCAGTGCAGGGGTCTCGGACATGGCCTCTATTGTCCCACCGCGTTCCTGGGAACCGTCTCCCATGCGCCGCCTCAGAACAGCACGGGGAGCAGCGGCGAGATGTCCGCCCGTACCCCCGACGCCGCGATGCGGCCGGCGGCGAGCTCCTCGTCCCACTCGCGCTCGCCCGTGGCCAGCGCGATCCAGACGGCTGGCTCGATCTCGACGACGTTCGGCGGAGTCCCGCGCGTGTGCCGCGGCCCTTCGATGACCTGGACGGCGCCGAACGGCGGCACCCGCACCTCCACGCTCCCTCCGGGCGCGCGCTCCTCGAGGAGCTGCAGGAGATAGCGGACGGCCGTCGCGAGCGCGGTCCGCGCGGGCTTCTCCCCCGCGGCGAGCGCTGCGCGAGCCGCGTCGATGGCCGCGCGGCCGTCTCCCGTGTCGATCCTGCGGGCCATCCGCCAGCCTCCTGTCGTGCGGGCGGCCTGTGCACCGCCCTGTCCACGGTAGTCGGCCGCTCGCGCAGGAGGCGTTTTCCCGCGGGCGGGCCCGTCGGTAGGCTCGGGGGCGTGAAGATCCTCGTCCTCGGCTCGGGCGCGCGCGAGCACGCCATCATCCTCGCCCTGCGCTCGGAGGGCGGTCACGAGCTCCTGGCTGCGCCCGGCAACGCGGGCATCGCGCGCGACGCCGAGATCGTCGACGTCGACATGCTCGACGGCGCCGCCGTGACGTCGTTCGCCAACGCGCACGGCGTGAACCTCGTCGTCGTGGGACCCGAGGCGCCGCTCGTGGCGGGCGTCGCCGACGTGCTCCGCGCCCACGGCATCCCCGTGTTCGGCCCGGGCCGTGCGGCCGCGGCGCTCGAGGGCTCGAAGGCGTTCGCGAAGCGCATCATGGAGGAGGCGGGCGTCCCGACGGGCCGCGCGACGAACGCCGCGACGCTCGACGAGGTCGCGGCGGCGCTCGACGCGTTCGGCGCACCGCACGTCGTCAAGGCCGACGGGCTCGCCGCGGGCAAGGGCGTCATCGTCACGTCGGACCGCCAGGCGGCCCTCGACCACGCCGCGGAGTACCTCCCCACGGGCCCCGTGCTCGTCGAGGAGTTCCTGTCGGGACCCGAGGTCTCGCTCTTCTTCCTCAGCGACGGCGACACCGTGCGCGCGCTGAGCCCCGCACAGGACTTCAAGCGCGCACTCGACGGAGATGCCGGCCCCAACACCGGCGGCATGGGCGCCTACTCGCCCCTGCCGTGGCTCGCCGAGCGCTTCGGCGACGAGGCGGCGTTCGTCGCGCAGGTGACCGACGAGGTCGCCCTGCCCGTCGTCCGGCAGCTCGACCGCGAGGGCACGCCGTTCATCGGCCTGCTCTACGCGGGTCTCATCCTCACCGACGCCGGCGTGCGCGTGATCGAGTTCAACGCGCGCTTCGGCGACCCCGAGACGCAGGTCGTGCTGCCGCGCCTCGAGACTCCGCTGTCGCGCCTGCTCCTCGCCGCCGCGACGGGCACGCTCGAGGACGAGGGCGCGCCGCGGTTCTCCTCCGACGTGGCCGTCACGGTCGTCGTCGCGAGCGAGGGCTACCCCGAGGCGCCCGTCACGGGCCGCGTCATCGACGGCATCGACGAGGCGGACGCGATCGACGGCGTGCACGTCGCGCACGCCGCGACGAAGGAGGCGGATGGTGGTCTCGTCGCGACGGGCGGCCGTGTGCTGAACGTCGTCGCGACGGGTGCCGATTTCGCCGAGGCGCGCGAGCGCGCGTACCGCGGCGTCGCGGCCATCCGGCTCGAGGGCTCCCAGCACCGCACCGACATCGCCGCACGCGTCGTCTGACCCGGGGCGGTAGCCGGGCCATCCGCTCGATGCCCCGTGCGTCATCCCGCGCGCAGATGTGCTCGGGCGGATGGCCTCGCCTCGTCGGGTGCGAGCGCCGCGAGCGTGCGCAGCAGGCTCGAGAGCCACACCAGCGCGAGGCCCGCGGCGACCGCCTCCAGCGCTGTGGCCGAGTAGATCGCGAACGGACGCCACAGCAGGACGGCGCCAGCGAGCCCGACGGCGACGCCGGCCGTCGTCCAGATGAGCGATCGGGGGCGTCCGGGCACGATCGCCGTGGTCGCGACCGCGACGACGGCGAGGAGGCCGAGCGCGGCGAATGCGCAGACGTTGTGCGCGACCTCGGCGCGATGGAGGGGAAAGGCGCCGACACCCGCGAGCGCCAGGCCGGCGAGAGCGAAGAGCGCGACGACCCATCCGATGCGCCCGATCGCCTCATCGCCGAGGAGGCGGTGCAGGTCGCGGCCGACGTACGACCCCAGCGTCGCGAGCAGCAGGCCGGCGATGACGAGCGTGCCGTTGAACGCCCAGGCGCTGTGGCCGGCGCCGAGCTGCGAGAAGTTGCGCTCCCACCACCGCGGGTCGGTCGCGGTGAGCATCGAGAACAGCGTGCCGGCGACGACGAACGCGAAGAGCAGCGACACGAGGTCGCGCGTGCGCAGCCGCATCCCGAGCGCGTAGGCCCCGGAGCACGCCGCCGCCGAGGCGATGCCCGTCAGCAGTCCGCCGCCGACCGCGGGCACCTCGAGCTCGTCGAGCCCGGCGGCGAGCACCTCGCCCGCACACAGCACGCCGAGCGCGCTCACGCCCGCCGTGGCGAGGCCGACGCAGACGTCGGACAGCCTCGACACGGCCCTCTGCCATCCGGGCATCGGCACGGTCTCGGCGTGGCGGTGGCGCACGGTGCTCACGGCGAAGGCGGCGCCCGCCAGCACTGCCACGACGACCGCGGCCGGCACCCCGATCGACCCCTCGCCCGCGAGAGGACGCGCCACGCCCCACAGCAGGGCGGTGCCGACGATCGTGCCGACCGCGAAGCCCGCCCAGCCCGCCGTCGTCACGGCGACATCGTCTCGGAGCGCGTCGTCGGCCATCCCGCTCATCGAATCACGGATGGCCGACATGCGCCCGTCGCGGCGCTCCCGTCAGTGGCGGGGCTTGCGCGGCGGACGGTCGTCGCCACGGTAGCCGCCCCGGTCGCCGTCGCGCGCGTCGCCGCGGCCGCCATCCCGGTCGCCTCGATAGCCCCCGCGACCGCCGCCGCGGTCGTCGCGGAACCCGCCGCGCCCTCCGCGGTCGTCGCGGAAGCCTCCGCGCCCGCCGTCGCGGTCGAACCGGCCGCCGCCGCGCGGGCCGCCCGTCGCGCGGAACGGCCGCGAGTCGGGCTTGATGTCGATGAGCTGCCCGCTGATGCGGGTGCCCGAGAGGCGGTCGAGCGTCTCCGGGGAGAGGTCCGACGGCAGCTCGACGATCGAGAAGTCGGGGCGGATGTCGATGCGCCCGAAGTCGTCACGGCGCAGCCCGCCCTCGTTGGCGAGTGCTCCGACGATCTGGCGGGGCTCGACACGCTGCCGTTTGCCGACCTCGATGCGGTACGGCGACAGGCCGGGGCGGGGCCCGCGCTCCTCACGGGGCCCGCGGTCGCCGCGGTCGTCGCGGTCCTCGCGCGGCGCACGCGCCGGGCGCTCGCGCCGCGGCGGGTCAGGCGGCAGGAGCAGCGGCGTCTCGCCCTGAGACACGATCGCGAGCGCAGCGGCGACATCGCTCTCGACGACATCGTGGTGCGAGACGTAGTGCGCGATGATGTCGCGGAACTCGGCGATCCGCTCCTGGTCGGCCAGCGCGGCCGTGATCGCGTCGTCGAAGCGGCTGAGGCGCGTGACGTTGACGTCCTCGGCGGTGGGGATCTGCATCTCCGTGAGCGGCTGGCGCGTCGCGCGCTCGATGGCGGTCAGCAGCCGGCGCTCGCGCGGCGTGACGAAGCTGATCGCGTCGCCCGTGCGGCCGGCGCGGCCGGTCCGGCCGATGCGGTGGACGTACGACTCCGTGTCGATGGGGATGTCGTAGTTCACGACGTGCGTGATGCGCTCGACGTCGAGGCCGCGCGCGGCGACGTCGGTCGCGACGAGGATGTCGAGCCTCCCCGACTTCAGCTGCTCGACCGTGCGCTCGCGCTGCGCCTGCGCGATGTCGCCGCTGATGGCCGCGGCGGTGTACCCGCGCGCCCGCAGCTTCTCGGCGAGCGTCTCGGTCTCGCTCTTCGTGCGGACGAAGACGATCATCCCGTCGAAGTTCTCGACCTCGAGGATGCGCGTGAGCGCGTCGACCTTCTGCGGGTACGACACCATGAGATACCGCTGCGTGATGTTGGCCGAGGTGGTCGTCTTGCTCTTGACCGTGATCTCCTCGGGATCGTGCAGGTGCTGCTGCGAGATGCGGCGGATCTGCGCGGGCATCGTCGCCGAGAAGAGCGCGACCTGCTTGTCGTCGGGGGTGTCGGCGAGGATCGTCTCGACGTCCTCCGCGAAGCCCATCTTGAGCATCTCGTCGGCCTCGTCGAGCACGAGGAACTTCAGATCCGACAGGTCGAGGGTGCCCTTGTCGAGGTGGTCCATGACACGGCCGGGCGTCCCGACGACGATGTTGACCCCGCGGCGGAGAGCCGACAGCTGCGTGCCGTAGCCCTGCCCGCCGTAGACGGGCAGCACGTGCACGCCCTTCATGCGCGCCGCGTACTTCTCGAACGCCTCGCACACCTGCAGGGCGAGCTCCCGCGTCGGGGCGAGCACGAGCGCCTGCGGCGTCTTCGCCGAGGTGTCGAGCTGGTCGAGGATGGGCAGCGCGAACGCCGCGGTCTTGCCCGTGCCCGTCTGCGCGACGCCGAGGACGTCGCGCCCGCCGAGGAGAAGCGGGATGGTCTGGGCCTGGATGGCCGAGGGCGTCTCGTAGCCGACGTCCTTCAGGGCGCGCAGGACGGCGTCGCCGAGCCCCAGATCGGCGAAGACGGGGGTGCTCTCGACCTCCGCCGCGACGGGCGTTTCGGACGACTCGGTTGATGCCATGCCTCAACGCTATGCCGCCGGGCGCGTTTCCGCCCCTTCCGCGCCCGGATCCGGGCGCGGCGAGGGCGTCACCAGGGGCTGGGGGCGACTCCGACGACGATGTCGTGGCTCCCTCGGGCGCCCCGCACGGTCGTCGCCTGAACGAGCTCGCCATCCGCGTTCTGCAGCACGGTCTGGCTGTAGCCCGAGCCCTCGTCGAGCGCGCGCACGGCGGGGACGGGCAGGGCGAACGAGCGCCACGGGCCGTCGTCGATGCGCACGAGCCCGCGGTCCACGGGCTCGCCCGCCGCGTCGAGCGCGAGGCGCCCGGTCACGATGACGACGACCCGTCCCTCCTCGTCGACCCGCCACGTGATGTTGGGGGTGCCCGACGGCGCCGTGCCGTCGTCCGCGACGAGCCGCGTGCCGAGCGCGTCGGGGGCGCCCCAGTCGAGCCCGTCGGCAGACTCCAGCAGGTGGATCGGCACCTCCCGCGGTCCGACGACCTCGATCACGGCACGCCGGCGGCCGTCGGGCATCTCCCCGGTCGAGACGAACATGCCGGGGCGCGAGAACCGGTCGCCCACGCCCGAGACGAGCTCGGCATCCGACCAGTGCACGCCGTCGACGCTCGCGCGCCGCGTGATGACCTGCAGCATCCCGTCGGCCTTGCGCCGCTCGTCGGCGAGGAAGCAGACGAGCGAGGCGCCGACGAGGTCGAGACACGGCTCCCACACGGCCGTCGTCTCCGACGTCGGCCGCCAGTCGTACTCCGCCGGACCTCCGGTGTCGACGACGGAGACGAACGACCAGGTCCGCGCATCCGCGCTCTCGTAGAGGACGATGTTCGTCTCGGAGCCGTCGGCGGGGAACGCGTTCCCCGCGAGGAGGAGCGTCCCCGCCGGCCGCCCGGCCCACGGGGCGGGAAGCTCGTACACGATCGGCTGGTATCGGTTGCCGGCGTGGAAGCGCACGTCCGCCACCTCCGAGACGAGCTCCCACTTGCGCCCGCCGTCGTCGCTGCGCCAGATCGGGAAGACCGCGCCCCATGGGCCGCGCTCCCGGTAGATCTCGGCCGTGAGGAGGAGGGCGCCGCTCGTCAGCCGGGTCATCCGGGTGTAAAGCGGTCCCCGCTCCCCGTCCTCGCCGCGATGGAGCACGGTGCTCACGCGATCGCCTCGGCGCCCATCGGCCGCACGGGCCACGCCGCCGTCACCCTCGCCCGCTCGTCCGCCGTGATCGGGACGACCGATCCGTGGCGCAGGCGCGGCGGCAGCTGGTCGGCGGACAGGCGCCACGCGCCGGAGGCGAGGTCGTCGGTCTCGAAGACGCGGTAGCCCGTGCCCCCGCCGTAGGGCGGCCAGTCGACGAGCAGCAGCCAGGTCCGTCCGTCGAGCGCGCGCACGACGATGGGACCCTCGCCGTGGGAGATGTCGTCGCCGCCGATGCCCTCGGCCAGCAGCTCCCACGCCGCGCCGATGCGTCCCTCGGTCCTCACGAGCGGGTCGACGCTGCGCTCCTGGAAGACGAGCATCGTGTCGGGCTGCTCGTCCTTCGTGAAGCGGTGGTAGACGCCTCCCTCGCGCACGAGGGTGGAGTCGATCGTGCCGTAGCCGTCGCCGCGGCGCACGTCGATCCAGACCTCCGCGGGGGTGAAGGTGCGGAAGTCGGTCGTCGTCGAGAGCATCATGCGGTTGTAGCTGCCCGCGACGGCGCGATCCTGACCGGGCTCGTAGAGGTTCGATGCCCAGTAGACGAGGTAGACGCCGAGTTCCTCGCTCCACAGCGACTCGGGCGCCCAGACGTTGCCCGCCCGCTCGTCCATGACGGTCACGGCCCGCGGCCCCTCCCAGGCGACGAGGTCGTCGGACTCCCAGATCAGGATGTCGCGGCTGCCCGTCTCCTGCGCGCGGAGGAAGTCGCCGATCCCGTGCACCTTGAGATCGGTCGCGAGGATGACCCACGTGCCGTCCTGCCTGCGGAGCAGGAACGGGTCGCGCACCCCGCCCGTGCCGGTCTGCGAGACGAGCACCGGCTCGCCGTCGTTGACGAGATCCCACTCGGTCAGCGACGCTCCGCGGCTCACCGCGAAGTGCACCTGCTCCGCGCCGTCGCGGTCCTCTCCCGTGAAGTGGACGAAGAGGTAGGAGTCGTAGGTCATGCGGGGTCTCCTGCGTGGAAGCGGAATCGGTCGGCGACGGGGTTCGCCCGGCGGTCCAGACCGCCCGGCGTCTCGACGAGGTCGTAGAGCCCCATCGTGAGGAGCGACGCCTCGCGGGACGTCTCGGCGTGGCGGTAGGTCCATTCGTACATGTCGAAAAGCGGCCACCACGTGTAGCCCACGACCGGCACGCCCTCGTCGCGCAGCCGGCGCACCGCGGCGACGGAGGCGTCGAGCCACGCGACGCGCACGTCGGGAGCGTCCGTCACGCACGTCTCGGTGAGTATGACGGGGGCGCCGTAGCGATCGGCGTAGGTGCGGATGAGCTCTTCGAGCCCCTCGACGCCGCGATCGGCCGTGGGCCACGGGTCGACGAAGCCGCCGACGTGCACGACGCCCTCCTCCATGAGCTGCGTCGAGTGGCGCGGGTAGTAGTTGACGCCCATGACGTCGGGCCGCACGGCGTTGTCGCGGAACCAGGCGAGCAGGGCGTCGTCGGCTCCCGACGCCCGCAGGCTCGCGTTCAGCGGATGGCCGTCGTCGACGGCCCCCGTGACGAGGTCCTCCGTGAGGAACGACTGGGCGCGCTGGAGCGCGACGAGCTCGCGGTGCCCGCCGTCGACATCCCCCGAGAAGAGGAGGGAGGCGTCGACGTGCACGAAGGTCGCGCGATCGCCGAGCACCTCGGCGATACCGCGCTGTGCGCGCACGAACCCCTCGGCGAGCGCGAGCGAGATGCGGTTGTACCCGTCTTCGCCGGACAGCTTCGGCGGCCAGTAGGCCGCCTCTCCGCAGAACCGCGCGTGGATCATCGGCTCGTTGACGGGCGTGTAGTCGACGACCGTGTCGGCATAGCGCTCGGCCGTGCGCACCGCGAAGTCGGCGAAATGCCGCGGGAAGTCGGGGTGGGCGAACTCGCGCTCGATCCACAGCGGCGTCCCGTAGTGGAGCAGGTCGATGACGGGGCGCACGCCCACCTCGCCGAAGCGGGCGATGACGGCATCGACCCACGACCACTCCCACACTCCGGGCTCGGGGTTGACGACATGCCAGGGCACGCCCCACCGCAGGAACTCCGCTCCGACGCCCGCGGCGAGCCCGAGGTCGTCATGCCAGCGGTCGTAGTGCTCGGTCAGCGCGTACTCGTCGAGCGCGCGCTCGCCCGGACCGGACTGGGGGATGAAGGTGTCCTCGATCCCCAGACCGAAATGCAGGCGGCCGTCGTCGTACCAGCGCATGAGGCATCCTTTACATCGTTGTACCAGAGGCACGGTACCCAGGTGCGCCGTCAACGTCAAGATGGTTCTATATCGTTGTAGAAGCGCATCGCCGTCGATGCGCGCCGACAGGGGGTCCCATGCCAGCCACCATGCGCGACGTCGCCGAGCTCGCCGGGGTGTCCGTGAAGACGGTCTCCAACGTCATCAACGGCTACCCGTACATCAAGGTCGCCACGCGCGAGCGGGTCGAGACCGCGATCGCGCAGCTCTCCTACGAGGTGAACGTCACCGCACGCAACTTGAGGCGCGGCAGCACCGGCGTGATCGGGCTCGCCCTGCCCGAGCTCTCGCTGCCCTACTTCGCCGAGCTCGCCGACTCCGTCATGGACGCGGGTCATCGAGCCGGCCTCACCGTCGTCATCGAGCGGACCCGCGGCGATCGCGACGAGGAGCTGGCCGTCCTCACGAGCACCTGGAGGTCGTCGACCGACGGCCTCCTCTTCAGCCCGCTGGGGATGACGCCGGAGGACGAGCCCCTCATCCCCGACGG
This sequence comes from Microbacterium sp. NPDC055683, assembly GCF_053617895.1. Lineage (NCBI taxonomy): Bacteria > Bacillati > Actinomycetota > Actinomycetes > Micrococcales > Microbacteriaceae > Microbacterium > Microbacterium sp. NPDC055683. Next base: position 106,421 of record NZ_JBSHGQ010000005.1, read on the forward strand.
CGCGCCGATCGTGCTGCTCGGCGAGCGCGTGTTCAGCCCGCGGTTCGACCACGTCACGATGGACAACATCGAGGGCGCCCGCGCCGCCACGGCGCGCCTCATCGCACTCGGCCGCCGCAGGATCGCGGCCATCGGCGTCCATCCCGGCGAGGCGATGGGCTCGGCGGCCCTGCGCTTCGCGGGGTACCGCGCAGCTCTCGCAGAGGCCGGCATCCCCGACGATCCCCGCCTGCACGGGGCGACGCAGCTCTGGCACCGCCCCTCGGGCGCCGCCGCCATGGCGTCGGTACTCGACCGCGGCGTCGTGCCGGACGCGGTCGTGGCGTTCAACGACGCCCTCGGCCTCGGCGCGATGCACGAGCTCCAGCTGCGCGGCTACGAGATCCCCCGCGACGTCCTGCTCATCGGGTTCGACGACATCGAGGAGACGCGGTACGCGCGACCGACCATGAGCTCGGTCGATCCGGGACGGGAGTTCATCGCCGACACGGCCGTGCGCCTGCTGCGCGAGCGGATCGCCGGAGGGACGGCGAGCTCTCCGCGGCTCGTGACGGCGCCGCACCGCGTCATCGACCGGGCGTCGACGACCCTGGGCTGATCTATCGGAGGACGGGCCTTGCGGGTCGTTCTACATCGATGTATCTTCACTTCCGGTAGGCATCTACAACGATGTAGGAATCCTGGCGGAACACCGTCGACTCCAGGACGACTGCACGCGATCAAGGAGGATCCCATGCACCGAAGGGTCAGGCTCACAGCTGCCGTCGCCCTCGCGGCCACCGTGCCGCTCGCCCTCGCCGGCTGCGGCGGCGGCGCGAGCGGAGGCGCGACGACGAACGAGTCGGGCGCGACCGAGCTCACCATGTGGCACGGCTACACCGAGGCCGACGGCGAGGTGCTGCAGAGCATCGTCGACGGCTTCAACGACTCGCAGGACGAGTGGCACATCTCGACGGAGGCCATCGCCTGGACGAGCATCTCGGAGAAGCTCGTCTCGTCGCTCAGCGCGAAGAACGGCCCCAACCTCGTCGTCCAGGGCGTCGACACCGGGCTCGGCTACGCCGAGCAGGGCGCGTTCCAGTCCATCCAGGCGTACTACGACGACGACTCGTACGAGAACACCGACGTGTTCTACCCGCAGCTCCTCGACCAGGTGGACTTCGACGGCGAGCTGTACGGCAACCCCATGGGGACGACGGCCTTCGCCGTCTACTACAACGCCGATCTATGGGAGGCCGCCGGCCTGACCGACGCCGACTTCCCCACCACCATCGACGAGCTGATCGAGCTCGCGAAGAAGCTGACGATCGACGAGAACGGCGACGGCGAGCCCGAGCAGTACGGCTTCGCCCTGCCCGACCAGGACGCGGGCGTGCTCTCGACGCTGCTGCACTCCGGCGGCGGCGACTTCATCACCGACGGCGTCAACCACCTCGACTCCCCGGAGAACGTCGAGACGCTCGAGAAGTGGCAGTCGGCGTTCGTCGACGACCACATCAGCCCGACGGGGATGACCTCGACCGACGCCATGGAGCTGTTCGGCTCCGGCCGCGCGGCGCTCATCCTCAACGGGCCGTGGGAGATCACCTCGGCGGAGAGCTTCGGCGTCACGCCGGGCATCTTCCAGTGGCCCGGAGACTGGGTGGCGGGCGTCGCGAACTACTGGTACGCGACGAGCATGAACGACACCGACGAGGAGACCGCCGGCATCTACGCGTTCTTCGACTGGTGGAACTCGCACGAGAACCAGGTGGAGTGGACGAAGTCGTACTACCCGCCGAACCGCACCGATGTGACGGAGGACGAGTTCTTCGATCCGATCGTGGCCACGCTCTCGGGCTTCTCCGACCAGGCGCACTACTACGCCACGGGCATCTCGACGACCGTGACCGACATCACGGCCGAGACCGACTCGATGACGACGCAGATCATGCAGGGCGGCGATGTCGCGCAGCTGCTCTCCGAGACGTCCGCGAAGGTCGACGGCTACCTCGGCGACTGAGCGCCCGCCCCTCTTCCGACCGCCGGAGCCGCCGTCCCGACGGCGGCTCCGGCCCCGAGAAACGGATTCCGGATGTCCGCATCGACACTCGAGACGAAGGCCGTGACGACCACCCGGCGCCGCGGCTACCGGCCGCCGCCCCCGCTCGGCGGCCGCCGCCGCGGCAACGTCATCGCGCGCCGCAGGAACCTCAGCGCGTTCCTCTTCCTGCTCCCCGGCAGCCTCGTGCTGCTGCTGTTCGTCTTCTACCCGACCCTCACGACGCTCAGCGTGTCGTTCACGGACGCGTCGGGCCTCAACATCCCGCAGTTCATCGGCCTCGAGAACTACGTCAAGGCGTTCACCGACCCCGACTCGCTCAACGCGATGTGGAACACGATCGTCTACGCCGTGTTCTACGCGCCGCTCGTCATCATCGCGGCGCTCGCGCTCGCCCTCCTGCTCAACCGCAAGGACCTGCCGTTCCGGAGCTTCCTGCGCACCATCATCTTCCTGCCGTTCATCATCTCCATGGCGGTGTCGGCCCTGGCGTGGACGTTCCTGATCGATCCGAACACGGGGCTCATCCCCTACTGGTTCTCGCTCATCGGCATCCAGCTGCCCGATGTGCTCCAGAGCACCACGTGGGCGATGCCCACGGTCGTGCTCGTCGCCGTCTGGAAGAACTTCGGCTACTTCATGGTCATCTTCATCGCCGGCCTGCAGGGCATCTCCGGCGAGCTGTACGAGGCGGCGAAGATCGACGGCGCGAACGCCTGGAGCCGCTTCCTGCACGTGACGCTGCCGGGGCTGCGCAGCACCATGACGTACATCATCATCCTCGCCGCCAACGGCGCGTTCCAGACGTTCGACCAGATCTACGTCATGACGCAGGGCGGCCCCCAGCGCATGACGGAGACCCTCGTCTACCGCATCTACACGGAGGGCTTCACAGGCTTCCGCCAGGGCTATGCGGCGTCGCTGTCGTTCATCCTCATGCTCATCACGATGACGGTGGGGGTCATCCAGCTCATCATCAACGCCCGGCAGGAGAAGGATCTGCGATGACCACCGCGCTCGTCACCACAGGGCGCCCGGCTCCGGCCGGGCGCGGGATCGGCGTCGGCGCGCTGCGCCACCGCACCGGCCAGCTGCTCGCGATCGCCGTGTGCCTGCTCGCCGCGCTCGTCTGCGCGTTCCCCATCCTCATCGTCCTCATCACGGCGTTCACGCCGTCGAACGAGACGCTCAGCTACCCGCCGACGCTGCTGCCCGACGCGTGGACGCTCGACAACTTCGCCGAGGTCTTCCGCCGGCTCCCCGTGTGGGATCAGCTGCAGAACACGATCGTGATGTCGATCGGCGTGACCGTGCTCTCCCTCCTCCTCGACTCCGCGGCGGCGTATGCGCTCGCGTGCATCGACTTCCGCGGTCGCGGGCTGCTGCTGGGCGTGTTCATCGCGACCATGATGGTGCCGTTCCAGGCGCTCCTCATCCCGCTGTACCAGATGCTGTCGGAATGGGGGCTCATCGGCACCATGGTGGGGCTCATCATCCCGCGCGCGTCGGATGTGGCCGGCATCTTCCTGCTGCGGCAGTTCTTCGTGATGATCCCGCGCGACCTCGACAACGCCGCCCGCATCGACGGCGCGAGCGAGTTCCGCATCTACTGGAGCATCATCCTGCCGAACGCGACGGCGGGTCTGCTGACGCTCGGCCTGTTCAACTTCATCGGCAACTGGAACGACATGATCTGGCCGATGATCATGACGAACGCCGCGGAGGACCGCACGCTCGTCGCGGGGCTGGCGCTGCTCAACGGCACGGCCCAGGGAGTCATCCCCTATGGAGTGAGCATGGCGGGGGCGCTGATCTCGGTGGTCCCGATCGTCATCGTGTTCGCGATCGTGCAGAAGCGGTTCATCGAGGGCATCGCGTCCTCGGGCATCAAGGGCTGACTCCGCGGGCACGCCCCGCACGGCGGTTCCCGAACCCCCATCCGTGTGCCGAACGCACATCGGATTCAGCGCATTCGGGTGGCTTCTCGTCCAACGGATATCCGTTGGACGAGAAGCCAGCCGAATGTGTGAAAGGGGATGGGTTCTCGGCACCCGGATGGCCGCTCGCGAGGGCCGGGGCGGGTCAGCCCTCGCCGGAGCTGCGCTTGAACTCGCGCTCCCAGTCGCGCAGCTCGGCGCGGCCGACGAGCGAGTCCAGCGACACCTGGAAGAGGAGCCCCCTGCGGGCGTTCACCTGCTTGATGTTGTCGACGATCTGCGTCGACACGGCGGCGAGGGCGTCGCGCACCTCGGCGATGCGCTGGTCGGGGTCGTCCCACAGCTCGGGATGCACGATGAGGTCGAGCAGGTAGTCGCGCTCGAGCGCCGCCGAGAGCCGGGCGAGCTTGTCGGCGTACTCCCCCTCCGCCAGCACGACCTGATCGCGCCCCGCCTTCGCGTCGAGCCGGGCGAACAGCTGCTCGGTGTTCGAGACGAGGCCGTCGATCGCGAAGGTCGTCTCGGCTGCGACCCGGTTCCCTCCGAGCCGCGCGTAGTCCGCACGCAGCGCGCGCAGGCGGTCGAGGCGCGAGCGGATGGCAGCGGGCACCTGGCCGCGCGCCGTCGCAGACGACCGGCGACGACGTCTCACGAGCAGCGCGCCCGCGGTCACGGCCGCTGCGACGAGGACCACGCCCCCGATGACCGGCACGGGCCATCCGATGCCGCCGGAACCGCCCCCGTCGCCGGCCGGCAGCGCCTCGGCGATGCCCTGCACCGTCTCGACGAGCGCCGTCTGCGTGTCGGGGCCTGCCGCAGACTCCGCCTCGTTCGCGATGCGCAGCGCCTCGTCGCCGTCGATCGCGACGGAGTCGGCCTGCACGTCGGATCCCACCGCCAGGACGACCGTGTCGTAGCCCGCCTGGCGGGTGAGCGAGTCGAGCAGGTACGTCGCGTAGGGAGCGTCGAGGCCCGCGTCGGCGGGCAGCACGACGACGGCGATCGAGCCGTCCTGCGGCACGACCTGCGACATCGCGCTCTCGTAGTCGGCCGCACCCGGCACGTCCGGCGAGACGTAGACGCCGTCGCCCTGGATGCCCGCGACGGCATCGTCGACGTAGTCGGCCGCGCTCATCGTCAGAAGTTGTTGATGACGGAGGCGAACACGAGGTCGATGCGCTCCGCGTCGGAGGCGTCGAAGAGCTGCCCGCCCGTGGCGTCGGCGATGCGCTGCAGCGCCGTCTGGTCGGCGGCCTCGCTGTACGCGATCGGGAAGATGCGGACGAGCGTCTCGTCGCCTCCCTCCGTCGCGTCCTCGCCGATGCGGGCGATGAGCGAGTCGAGCGAGGTCGTGGAGTCGGTGTCCTCACCGTCGGAGAGGACGACGATCGCGTTGATGCGGCCGGGCTCCGCCCTGGCCGTCATCTCCTCGTAGGCGGTGAGGATCGAGTCGTACAGCGGCGTGCCGCTGCGCTGCGCGTACCGCAGATCGTCGAGCGAGGAGTCGAGCGACTCACGGTCGGATCCGAGCGCCGTGACGTCGCGGATGACCGTGAGGTTCTCGCCCGCCTCCGACGAGACGCCCGTCGTGAAGGCCCACACGCCGATCTCGTCGGTGGAGCGGAAATGGTCGAGCGTCGACTGCGCGCCTTCGATCGCCCCGTCGAGGCGCGACCGCCCGTCGCCGATCTCCTCGTCCATCGAGGCGGAGATGTCGATGAGCTCCATGACCGACGAGGGCTTGCGCACCTGCGTCCACTGGTCGATCGCGGTCGAGATGACCCCGACCTCGGGCTTCGGCAGCGTGACGGCGGGGAGCGCGGGGTCGACACCGTACTCGGCCGTGAAGAGGTCGCCGAGCGGCACGGACTCGTCGAGCGGGCGGAACCCGTACTCGGGCAGGATGGCCTGCGCCGCCGACGTCTGCAGGAATGCCGCGAACGCCTCTCCCGCGACGCGCTGCTCGTCGGTGACCCAGTCGGCGCCGAGCACCGTGACGGGGTTGTCCGACCACATCGACCCGCCCGCGGGGTAGATCGCGACGAGCTTCGTCTTCGGCGGCGTGAGGGTCTCGCCGGGCTGCACGGTGTGCGAGTCGGGGTTGCCCTGGTTGTAGTTGAGGAGCGACGTCTCCTCGAGGGCGACCGCCGAGACGTAGCCGGATCCGCTCGCGCCGTTCTGCGTCTCGTCGTACAGGGTCGACAGGACGTTGCCCGTCGTGTCGCCGTAGTGGATGACGCACTCCTCGAAGACGCGCGAGAACTCCGCCGCCGCGTCGACGTCGGCCGCCGTGAGCCCCTCCGTCTTGCCCGCCGCCTCGTACGACTGCATGAGGATGGCCGACAGGCCGGTCGTGGAGGTGTTCGGGTTGGTCTTCGAGATCTTGAACGAGCCCCACACGTCCTTGCCGACGCTGCCCCAGCCGTCGGGGTCCTGGCAGAGCTCGGCGAAGTCGCTGATGCTGGGCTGCACGTCGGGCCAGCCGAGGGCCTCGGCCATGGGCTGCGGCATGCCGAACACGACCGGCGTGCGCGTGAACGACGCCGGCTCGCCGACGAGGTTCGCCGACGCGGCGGCCGCGACGCGGTCGGTCCACACCGTGGACGCCGGCGACCACAGCGTGGGCCACAGCGACTCGTCGGATGTCGGCCAGTCCTCGCCCGCGGTGAGGTAGCGGGCGGCGTTGCCCGACGAGACGTTGATGGGGCGCACGGTGGCGCACGTGTCGAGCCCCTCGTGCTCCGGCGACTCCTTGAACGCCTCGGCGAGCGCGTCGAGCATGTTGACCTTCTCGGACGACGTGGCGATCGTGACGTGGGTGCACCCGTCATCGGGGAAGCCCTGTCCCCCGTCAGCCGTCGTGCCGCTGTCTCCGCCTCCCGTGCACGCGGCGAGCGCGAGCCCCGAGGCGGTCGCGAGCGCGACGGCGGCGATGCCGCGACGGGCGGTGGACCGGTGGCGAGCGCTGCGGGCGTCCATGCCGCCAGACTACCGACATGCCTGAGATGATGGTCGGGTGAGCGACGCCCTCGACATCCCCGGCTGGAAGCACGTCTACTCCGGCAAGGTCCGCGACCTGTACGTGCCGGCCGAGACCCCCGACGGCGCGGAGGCCTCGCGCATGCTCGTCGTGGCGAGCGACCGGGTGAGCGCGTTCGACGTCGTGCTCTCCCCCGGCATCCCCGGCAAGGGCGAGCTGCTCACGACCCTCAGCCTGTGGTGGTTCGACCAGCTCGCGGGCGCCGACGGCGGCGAGGCCGTGCCGAACCACCTCGCGGACGAGCCTCTCCCGGGGCAGGTCGAGGGGCGCGCCATGATCGTGCGCTCGCTCGACATGCTGCCCGTCGAGTGCGTCGTGCGGGGCTACCTGACGGGGTCGGGATGGTCCGAGTACGTCGAGCACGGCACGGTGTGCGGCATCTCGCTGCCCGCCGGCCTGCGCAACGGCGACCGCCTCCCCGAGCCGATCTACACCCCCGCGTACAAGGCGCCGCTCGGCGAGCACGACGAGAACATCACGTACGCGCAGACGATCGACCTCGTCGGCGCCGACCGCGCGGCTCAGCTGCGCGACCGCTCCCTCGAGATCTACCGGCGCGCGGCGGCGACGGCCGAGGCGAAGGGGCTCATCCTCGCCGACACGAAGTTCGAGTTCGGCGTCGACGACGACGACGTGCTGCGCCTCGCCGACGAGGTGCTGACGAGCGATTCGTCGCGCTACTGGGATGCCGAGGCCTGGCAGACCGGCGCGACCCCGGCCGAGCGCATGGCGAGCTTCGACAAGCAGATCGTCCGCGACTGGCTCGCGGCGCACTGGGACAAGCAGGGCGAGCCCCCGGCTCTCCCCGCCGAGATCGTCGAGCGCACCGTGGCGCGGTACCGCGAGCTCCTCGAGCGGCTGACCGCCTGACGGCGCCGTGACGGCCTGAGCCGTCCCGCGGCCCGGCGTGCCCCGCGGGCCTGGCGCCCCGCGGCCTGGCGCCCCCGCGGCCTGGCGTCCCACGCGGCCCGGCGTCTCGTGCACCCCGCGGTCCCGCCGGCGCGGTCCCGCGGTCGCGTCATACCCCGGCAACGCGGGACGCGCTAGCGTGTCCCGAGGCCATCCGGCCCGTGCACCCGCGCCCCGCACCATCCGCCCGCGCCCCGCCTCATCCGCCCGCGCCGACCCGGCGCCCACCCGAAGGAGACCCCATGCCTCTGTGGACCGTGCACGGCGACGGCCGCACCGTCGCCCCCGGCGCCGTCGTCGGACCGACCGAACGGCTCGGATGGCCGGCGACCGTCGCGATGGGCGTGCAGCACGTCGTCGCGATGTTCGGGGCGACGTTCCTCGTACCGACGCTCACGGGCTTCCCCGTGTCGACGACGCTGCTCTTCAGCGGTCTCGGCACGCTCGTCTTCCTGCTCATCACGAAGAACCAGCTGCCGAGCTACCTGGGCTCGTCGTTCGCGTTCATCGCGCCCATCACGGCCGCCGTCGCCGCGGGCGGCACGGGCTCGGCCCTCGCCGGCGTCGTCGCCGTCGGCCTCCTCCTCGCCCTCGTCGGCGTCGTCGTGCAGGTCGCCGGCCTCGGCTGGGTCGACGCGCTCATGCCGCCCGTCGTGGCAGGGGCGATCGTCGCGCTCATCGGCTTCAACCTCGCGCCGACGGCATGGGGCAACTTCCAGGCCGACCCCGTCACCGCGACCATCACGCTCGTCGCGATCATCCTCTTCGCGGTGCTGTTCCGCGGCTTCCTCGGGCGCATCTCGATCTTCCTCGGCGTCGTCGTGGGGTACGTCTACGCCGCGGTCACGGGCTCGTTCGACGTGCCGAACGCGCTGCGCGGCGGCCGGACGCCCTCCGAGCTCATCGCGGAGGCGCCGTGGATCGGGCTGCCCGAGTTCCACCTGCCCGACTTCGTCTCGCCCGGCACGTGGACGACGATCGCGATGTTCCTGCCCGTCGTGCTCGTGCTCGTCGCCGAGAACGTCGGACACGTGCGCGGCGTGGCGACGATGACCGACGCCTCGGTCAACCGCCACACGGGCCGCGCGCTCATCGCCGACGGCGTCGCCACGACCCTCGCCGGCGGCTTCGGCGGCTCGGGGACGACGACCTACGGCGAGAACATCGGCGTCATGGCCGCGACGCGCGTCTACTCGACGGCCGTGTACTGGGTGGCGGGGCTCGTCGCCATCCTGCTCGCGTTCTCGCCCAAGGTGGGCGAGGTGTTCAACTCCATCCCCGCCGGCGTGCTGGGCGGCGCCACGACCGCGCTGTACGGCCTCATCGGCATCATCGGCATCAAGATCTGGGTCGACAACCGCGTCGACTTCTCGCGCCCCGTCAACCAGTACACGGCGGCCGTCGCGCTCGTGATCGGCATCGCCGGGTTCTCGATGCAGCTGGGCGACTTCGCGTTCGGCGGGATCGTGCTCGGCACGGTCGCCGCGCTCGTCATCTACCACGTCGGCAACCTCATCGCCCGTGCCCGCAGGACGGGCGCGGACGACGGCGGGCCCATCCCCGCGGTCGGCCAGATCGGCGGCGACCCTCAGGAGTGATCCTCCTCGCTGAGCGCGCGCGTCAGCCGTCCAGGCCGTAGCGCGCGAGCACCCAGCGGCGGGCGGCGGCGATCGGGAACGCGTCGCCACCCGTCGCCGACTTCACGACGACGCCCTCGAGCGTCGTGCGCAGCATGACCTCCTCGAGGGCGGGATCGGCCGCCCCCCGCTCGCGGAAGATCTCCCGCACCGCGTCCTCCGCTGCCGTGACGGCGGCGGCGTTGCGCTCGGCCGCCTCGACGAAGAACGGCCGCTGCGTCGGGTCCTGCTGCATCGCGAGGACGGCGCGGTGCAGCGTCATGTTCTCCGCCGCAGCCTGCAGCGAGCTGTCGACGATGCCGCGAAGCCTGTCGTCGGCCGTCCCGGGACGTGCCTCGGGGAACGACACCATGAGCGAGAACCAGCGATCCACGAGCTCCGCGACGAGGCGGTCCTTGCTGCCGAAGTGGTAGTTGACGAGGCCCTGCGCGACACCGGCGCTCCGCGTGATGTCGGCCACGGTCGCACCGTGCACGCCGCGCTCCGCGAAGAGGTGCGTCGCCGCGTCGAGGAGCGCCTCTCTCGCGCGCTCGCGCGCGAGGCGGTTCTGCTCATCCGAGCGCGCCATCCGCAGCCTCCTTCTCCTCGGGCGGGCGGTCCGCTATACATTAATCACTGAACATTCGTTCAATTCTCAGAGGGGACCTCATGCTGCGCTCTGCCCGCGTGGATGTCAACGATCTCGGCTCGATCATCGGCTGGCTCGCCGGCCAGTGGTGGACCTGGGCCGTGATCGGCGTCATCGTGCTCATCGTCGTCGTGCTGTGGCTGCTGCCTGACGCGAAGGTGAAGCCGTCGGACACGTACCCGACGACGGGAGCCGAGGCGAACGAGATCGCGCTGGGGTTCCTGCAGATCCACAACCTTCCCTCCGGCCCCTGGAACGACCCCACGGCGTCGGGGCTCACCGACCGCGAGCGGAAGCAGCTCGTCGACCAGTGGGGCATCCACTCGCGCGACGACTGGCTCGCGAACATCGAGCGGCTCGTCGGAGACCGGCGCCGGCGCGACCTGTGGGTGAGCCTGCTCGGCGTGCGCGCCGAGCTCGCCCGGTCGCTCGGGCGCCCGCCCCGGGCGAAGGAGTGGGTGGCCGGCATCATCGAGGCCGGCGGCGACAAGCGCACGGCGAAGACCTTCGTGGCCGCGGTCGAGTCGATCGAGCACGAGACCCGCAAGACCGCGGGCAAGGGCGCCGTGCCCGCCGATGTCATCGCGACCTCCTTCGACGGCTACGCGTTCGGCCAGGCCGTCGCCCTCACGACGTGGGGCGTGCACATGGGGTACGGCGACGTCGACGAGGCGCGCACGATCATCCGCCGTGTCAACGACGCGGCGCGGCCCGCGTTCGGGTCGTGGGCGGAGTTCGGCCTGAGCTACACCGTCGGCCGCGTCATGCACTGGAGCGACGGCAACCTCACCGACAAGACGTTCGAGAAGCTCGGCAGCTCGACGGCGCTCGACCTCGGTGCGGCGCTCTCGGAGAAGCGCGAGGGACCGTGGGCGACCCTGGCGTGGACGCGGTAGCGGTCGACCTCGACCCGCTCCGCCGGCCGGCGGGGCTCCGCGACATCGGCGCCTACGAGCGGCTGTGCGGCATCCCCTGGTACCGCCGCCTGGCGGCCGTCGCGACGGGGATGGCCGCCGCGACCGTCGCCGTCGCAGCCGGCGTGTGGGCGGCGTCCGTCTCGGGGCTCCTCGCGCAGGCTCCCGTCATCGCGGTCGTCGTCGTGGGCTACGCCGCGCTCGGCGCGTGGGCGTTCATCTGGTGGGCGACGGAGCTCGGCCGGCGCGTGAAGCTCGCCTCCTTCGCGTGGGCGAACGGATGGGCGTACGCCGACGTGCTCGAGCACACGCGCCGTCCGGGCTCGGCGTTCACCCGCGTCCTGCGGGGGCGCGAGCGCGCCGTGGTGGCGAGCGACGACCCGCGGCTGCCGTTCGAGCTCGGGCGTCACTTCTCGCTGCCTCGCGGACGCGACGAGGCGGCGACGGTGCAGCGCCCGTTCGCCTTCGTCGAGCTGCCCCTGCCGCGCCGCGTGCCGAACATCGTGCTGCGCAACCGCGGGCGCAGCATCATCCCGTCGCTCGGGTTCGGTCTCGGGAACGCCCGGCTCGAGCTCGAAGGGGGATTCGCGAAGCGCTTCCTCCTGTTCGCGCCGGAGGGGTATCAGGAGGACGCGCTCTACATCTTCACGCCCGATCTCATGGCACGGGTGCTCGATCTCGGCTCGTCCGCGGAGATCGAGCTGTCGGGCGACCGGCTCTTCGTCTACCTGCCGCACCGCACGCGGTTCGACCGCCCCGACACGATGGCGGCCGTGCTCGTGCTCGCGGAGGAGCTGCACCGCCGGTTCGCGGCGCGCACCGAGCGGTACCGCGACGACCGCGCGACGCCGGGCGGGCCATCCGTCGCCCTCCGCGGCCAGCGGCTCGCCGGCGGCGGCGTTCCTCTCGCCGGCATCGCGGCGACGGCCGGCGTCGTGCTGCTGTCGACGGCCGTCACGTGGTTCGGGGTGTGGGGCGCGCCGCTGCTGTTCGGCTGACGGGCCGGGGCGGGACGAGACCGTTCAACCCCGGGGACGCAGCATCCAGTTCTCCGGGGGTTCCACCGGCGCCCAGCCGTTTCGGGAGTAGAGCGCGTGCGCGTCCCGCGTGATGAGCAGCGAGCGTCGCACGCCGAGGGCGTCGAGCTGGGCGGCGATCGCCGCGACGAGGGCCTTCCCGATGCCCTGCCCCCTGACCTCCGGCGAGACGACGACGTCGGCGAGCCATCCGAACGTGACGCCGTCCGTGATGACGCGTGCGAACGCGACCTGGCCGTCGTCCGCGCGGCGGTAGACGCCGAAGCAGCGGGACGCGGCGTTCGCGGCGTCCTGATCGGCTCGCGAACGCCCCTCCGCCCAGTAGGCGTGGTCGCGCAGGGTCGTGTGCACCCAGTCGCCGTCGATGCGCGCCGGGTCGGGTGAGAACTCGTAGCGGTCGGTGTCCACCTGTCCAGTGTCGCGCCCGCGTGCTTGGATGGCGTCATGGCCGGCCTGCATCACGTCGAGATCTGGGTGGCGGACGCGGAGACCGCCCGCGAGGAGTGGGGGTGGCTGCTCGAGCGCCTCGGATGGTCGCTCGACAGCACGTGGGAGGGCGGCTTCACGTTCGCCGCCGACGGGGCATACCTCACCTTCACGGAGTCGCCCAACCTCGTGGGGCACGTGCACGACCGCCGGCGGCCGGGCCTCAACCACCTCGCCTTCGAGGGCGGCACGACGGACGACGTCGACGGCGTGATCGCCGCGGCCACCGCGCACGGGTGGACCCCGCTGTACTCGGAGCGCTATCCGCACGCGGGCGGCCCCGATCACTACGCCGGATGGATCGCGAGCCCGGGAGGCTTCAAGGCCGAGATCGTCGCGACGGGCTGAGGCGACGGGCGGAAGCCTCAGGCCTCGCCGCGCTCGCGCTTGCGGCGAGCGATCTCGGCGCGCAGGCGCTCCGCCTCGATCTCGCGGTCGAGATCGGCGAGCTGCTGCTCGGTCGTGCGCGTGTCGACGGGCTTCGGCACGAACGGCGCAGCCGGATAGCCGGTGGACGCCGGCCGCGGAGCGCGCTCGGAGTACTCGCGCCCGATCGCCCACCACAGGATCCCTCCCAGCAGCGGGATGAGGATCGCGATGAGCACCCAGCCGAACTTCGGCAGGTGCTTCACCTGCCCATCCTCGCGCGTGATGATGTCGATGAGCGTCACGACCGAGAACGCGAGCATGGCGAGCGAGATGAGCACCGGCATGCGATTCACGGTAGCGCGGCGCTCACAGGGAATCGATAGGAGATCGGTTTCGTTGAAACTTCACATGACTGCTCCGACCCTCGCTCCCGACACCTCGATGGGCGCCGTCACGCTGCGCGTCGGCGACCTCGACGACATGACCCGCTTCTACCGCGACGTCATCACCCTCCACGTGCTGTCGGCCGACGGCGATCGCGTCGTCCTGGGCCGCCGCGGTCGCGCCGTCGTCGTCCTGGAGCACGCGCCCGAGCTCCGCCACGCGCTCCCCGGCGCGGCAGGGCTCTTCCACACGGCCATCCTCTTCGAGACGCAGGCGGCACTCGCGGCGGCGCTGCACTCGGTCGCCCTGCGCGCCCCGCACACCTTCACGGGCAGCGCCGACCACCTCGTCAGCCAGGCCTTCTACCTGACCGACCCCGAGGGCAACGGCGTCGAGCTCTACTGGGACCGCGCCCGCTCGCAGTGGTCGTGGACCCACGGCCAGATCGAGATGGCATCGCTCTTCCTCGACCCGAACGCGTTCCTGCACGACCACCTCGCGGACGACGAGGATGCCGGCCGTGACGCGGCGGCCGTCGTCGGCCATGTGCACCTCTCCGTCGGCGATACCGCGACCGCGCGAGCCTTCTACGTCGACCGCCTCGGCTTCGACCAGACGGCCGCGCTCGGCGGTCAGGCACTGTTCGTGAGCGCGGGCGGGTACCACCATCACATGGCGATGAACGTCTGGAACTCACGCGGCGCCGGCCCGCGGATGCCCGCGCTCGGCCTGGGCCGCGTCGACCTCGCGCTGCCCGACGCCGACGCCCTGGGCGCCCTCAGGGAGCGGCTCGACCACTTCGGGACGCCCGTGCGCGACGACGGGCGCACCCTCGAGTTCGACGACCCGTGGCTCAACCTGCTGCGTGCCGAGGTCGCCGCCTGATCAGAGCTCGCGCCGCATCAGCACGCGCGGGATGCCGCCCGACACCGACGACGTGTCGGAGACCTTCACGAATCCCGCCTCCTCGAACAGCGACCGGAAGCCGACGAACGCCATCGTGAGGTCGACCTTCGCGCCGCGATTGTCGACGGGGTAGCCCTCGACCGCCTCGGCTCCGCGCTCCCGCGCGAACGCGACCGCTCCATCCAGCAGGGGGCGAAGGATGCCCCTGCCGCGGAACCCCGGACGCACCCTTAGGCACCACACCGCCCACGGATCGGGGCCGTCGACCCGCGGGATCGTGCGACTGCGGGCGAACTGCGTGTCGGCGCGCGGCGCGACGCCGGCCCATCCGACCGGCTCGACGCCGTCGTACGCGAGCACACCGGGCGGGATCGCCGATCGGCACATCGCCTCGACGAGTGCCGCGCGCTCTGGCCCGCGCAGCGCCGTGTTGCGGGACGCCGGCAGCCGGTGGCTGAGGCACCAGCACACGTTGGCGTCCGGCCGTCTGGGGCCGACCAGCGCCGTCACATCGGCGAAATCCGTCGCCGCCCGCACCTCGATGGCCATGCCGACAGGATGCCCGCAGCCACGGACATCCGCTACGCGCTGTCGCGCACCACGAGCTCTGCGGGGAGGATCGTCACGCGCGGCGGCGTGCGCCCGGCGAGGCGCGCGAGCAGGACGTCCGCCATCGCCTCCCCCTGCTCGAGCGAGGGCTGGCGGATGGTCGTGAGCGGGGGCGACACGCTCGTCGCGACGGGCGAGTCGTCGAAGCCGATGATCGCGAGGTCGTGAGGCACCCGCCGCCCCGTGCGCGCGAGGACCTCGAGGGCGCCGCGTGCCATCAGGTCGCTCGCCACGAACAGCGCATCGGGCCAGGGCTCCTCCCCCGCCTCCACGCGCGCGACGATGCGGCGCATGGCGGCGGCTCCGCCCACCGACGTGAAGTCGCCGTCGGCCACAGGCCCCGGTGCGATGCCCGCCTCGGCGAGCGCATCGCGGAATCCCGTCAGACGGTCGACGCCCGCGGGCATGTCGGGCGGCCCCGTGATGGTGCCGATGCGGCGGTGCCCGCGGCTCAGGAGGTACTCGGTCGCGACGCGCCCTGCGGCGACGTTGTCGACGTCGACGAAGTAGTCGTCGACGCGCTCACGCGCCGGCCGACCGCCGAAGACCACCGGCACCGACGCCGAGATGCGGTCGATGTAGGTGTCGCTCGTGTGATGCGAGACGACGAGCGCACCGTCGACGTTGCCGCCCGCGAGGAACGTCGACGCCTTGTCGCCCGGATCATCCGACGCGATGATGAGGTTCAGCATGTGGTCGGATCGCGACAGCCGACGGTTGATGCCCGTCACGATCGCCGCGAAGAACGGATCGCCGAAGAACCGCGTGGTGTCCTCCGGCACGACGAGCGCGATCGCCTGCGTCTGCCGGCTCGCGAGCGAGCGGGCGGCGCGGTTGGGCACGTAGCGCAGCTCGGCGATCGCCCGCTGCACGGACTCGAGTGCCTCGGGGCTCACCCGGTCGCCGCCGTTGACGACGCGCGACACGGTCGACCGCGACACGCCTGCGCGCGCGGCGACCTGCTCCAGCGTTGCCGGGCTTCGCCCCGCGACGGCATCCGCGCTCATCGGCAGGCTCCTTCTCCTCGTGCCGACATCATCTCGCATCCCGCTGCGCGGTGTGGCGCGATCGCCGCGGCGGGGCGGGGCGGGGCCGCACCCGCGCTGGTGTCGCCACGCACCGACCTCGACCTCGACCTCGACCTGCACCAGCGTCGCCGCGAAACGCGGCGAAACCCGCCCCAGTCGCCGCGAAACGCGGCAGCACCCCGAGCCACCGACCTCAACCCCCACCACTACCGCCCCGAAACGCGGCGAAACCCACCCCCGTCGCCCCGAAACGGGGCAATACCCCGAGCCACCGACCTCAACCCCCACCACTACCGCCCCGAAACGCGACGAAACCCACCCCCGTCGCCCCGAAACGCGGCAACACCCGAGCCGGACACCCCGGTCCGCTCAGACCGCCCGCGCCGCGATGATCTGCGCGTACGCCCTTCCCGACTCCTTCACGGTGCGCCGCTGCGTCGCATAGTCGACGTGCACGATCCCGAACCGCTTCGCATAGCCCCACGCCCACTCGTAATTGTCGAGCAGAGACCAGTAGAAGTAGCCGCGCACGTCGACCCCCTCGTCGAGGGCGTCGCGGATGGCCGCGATGTGGTCGCGCACGAACGCCACGCGCTGGGCGTCGGCGACCGCGCCGTCCACGAGCGCGTCGTCACCCGCCGCGCCGTTCTCCGTGACGTACAGCGGCGTCGCTCCGGCGTACTCGTCGGCGACGCGCCGCAGCAGACGCGTGAGCCCCGCCGGCTCGATCTCCCACCCCATGTTCGTCCGCTCGAGCCCGCGCTCGTGCCAGTGGATGGCATCGTGCGAAGGGTACGGCGAGAGGATGACGCGGTCGGTGGGGGCGTCCCCGCCCGGAACGGGGACGGGGGACGGCCGGCCCGAGACGTACTCGCCGTGGTAGTAGTTCACACCGAGGAACTCCAGCGGCGTGGAGATCGTCGCGAGATCGCCGTCGCGCACCGCGCCTTCGAACGCGGCGACCGCTTCGGCGTCGACGGCGCGGATGTCCTCCACGATGTCGCCGGGGTACGTCGCGCGGAACACGGGATCGAGGAACCACCGGTTGAACTGGCCGTCGATGCGCCGCGCGGCGTCGACGTCGGCGGAGTCGTCGGGGTCGACCGCCTCGGCGTTCGTGAGGTTCAGCGTGAGCCCGAGCTCCTGCGCTCCCCGCCCGCGCAGCTCCTGCACGGCGCTGCCGTGCGCGAGCAGCAGGTGATGCGCGGCGAGGAGGCCATCGCGCACGCTCTGCCGACCCGGCGCGTGGGCGCCGGCGGTGTAGGAGAGGAACGACGAGCACCACGGCTCGTTGAGCGTCGTCCACTGCGTCACCCGGTCACCGAGGGCGTCGTGCATCGTGCCGGCGTACTCGACGAAGCGCTCCACGGTGTCGCGCGAGGTCCATCCGCCCTTCTCCTCGAGCGCCTGCGGCAGGTCCCAGTGGTACAGCGTCAGCCACGGCAGGATGCCCGCATCGAGCAGCTCGTCGACGAGCCGGCTGTAGAAGTCGATGCCCTTCCGGTTGACGGCGCCGCCGTCGGGCCGCACCCGCGACCACGAGGTCGAGAAGCGGTACGTCTGGATCCCGAGCCCCTTCATGAGCGCGACGTCGTCGGCGTACCGGTGATAGTGATCGCACGCCACGTCGCCCGTGTCGCCGTCGATGACGGCGCCGGGGACGCGCGCGAAGGCATCCCAGATCGACGCGGTGCGGCCGTCCTCGAAGGCGGCGCCCTCGATCTGGTACGCGGCCGTCGCGGCGCCGAAGAGGAATCCGTCGGGGAAGGCGCGCGCGGTCATCCCTTCACCGCCCCGGCCATGATGCCGCTCACGAGCTGCTTGCCGGCCACGGCGAAGAGCAGCAGCAGGGGAAGGGTCGCCAGCACGACGCCGGCGAGCACGATCGAGTAGTCGACGAAGTAGTTCGACTGCAGCAGCGACAGGGCGACGGGCAGGGTCGGGTTCTGCCGGTCGAGCACGATGAACGGCCAGAAGAAGTTGTTCCACGCCGTCACGAAGGTGAACAGGAACAGCATCGCCGCGGCAGGGCGCGCAGCCGTGACCCCGACCGTCCAGAACGTGCGGATCATGGACGCCCCGTCCATCCGCGCGGCCTCGATGAGCTCGTCGGGGACGGCCTGCTGCAGGTACTGCGTCATCCAGAACACCCCGAACGCGCTCGTCAGGGCCGGGACGATGATCGCGCCGATCTGCCCGGTCCATCCGATCTCGCCGAACAGGATGTAGAGCGGCACGACGCCGAGCTGCTGCGGCACCGCCATCGTCGCCACGACGAAGGAGAGCAGCACCTTTCCGCCGCGGAAGCGCAGCTTCGCGAACGCCCACCCGGCGAGGGTGGAGAACACGACGACGCTCACCGCGATGACGGTCGAGCTCCACACCGAGTTCCACAGGGCGAGCCAGAAGTTCACGGCGGGGTCGTTCACGACGCTGAGCGCGTTCGCGATGAAGTTCCCGCCGGGGATCCACGAGCGTGCGGGATCGCGCAGGGTCGACGAGTCGCCGGACCCGATGAGGAACGAGAAGTACAGCGGGAAGAGGCTGGCGACCAGAACGACGGCGAGGCCGGCGTAGACCCAGAGGCCCGGCCGTGCGCCGCGGATGCGGGTCGTCCGCAGGCGCCTCGGCGCGTCCTTCAGGACGACGGCGGATGTGGCGGTCATCGGCGGGCCTCCGTTGCCTGGGTGCGGGTGCGCTGGACACGGGCTCGCTGGATCGCTCGTCGTTCGCGGCGCGAGACGGGCGCCCCGCGCGAGCCCTCGTCGCGCACGAGCGAGCGGGTGACGAGCAGGTTGATGAGGCCGATGGCCAGGATGATGAGGAACAGGATCCACGCCATGGCGGCGGCGCGGCCGAAGTTCCACTCGCCCCACCCGATGTCGTACAGGTAGAGGGTGATCGTGAGCCACTGCTGCGCCGAGCCGCCGCGGCCGAACTGGTCGAACATGCGGGGCTCGTCGAAGATCTGCAAGCCGCCGATCGTCGAGGTGATGACGACGAAGATGAGCGTCGGCTTGAGCGACGGCAGCGTGATGCTCAGGAACTGCCGGAAGGCGCCGGCGCCGTCGACCGTTGCCGCCTCGTAGTAGTCGCGCGGGATGGCCTGCATGGCGGCGAGCAGGATGAGGGCGTTGTAGCCCGTCCACCGGTAGTTGACCATCGTCGCGATCGCGACATGGCTCCAGAACGGCTCGACGTGCCAGGGGATGGCGCCGATGCCGACGGCGGTGAGGAAGCCGTTGATCGCGCCGGACTTGTCGGCGAACAGGGCGTTGAAGATGAGCCCGACCGCGACGGGCGCGACGACGTAGGGCAGCAGGGCGCTCATGCGCCAGAAGGTCTTGGCGCGGATGTGCCGGTCGAGCATCGCGGCGATGAAGAGCGCGAGCACGAGCTGCGGCACGCTCGAGAGCAGGAAGATGCTGAAGGTGTTGCCGAGCGCCGTCCAGAACTTCGGCTGGGAGAGGATCCAGGCGTACTGGTCGAAGCCGACGAACTCTCCCGAGCGGCGCACCTGATCCCAGTCCATGAAAGAGATCACGCCCGTGTAGACGATGGGGAACAGGCCGACGATCGCGAACAGCAGGAAGAACGGCGAGATGTAGAGGTAGGGCGAGATCCTCACGTCCCAGCGGCTGAGCCGCTGCGAGAACGAGAGCACTCGGATGGGCCGCTCCGGCGGCGATTCGGCGCGCGTCGGGCGAGTGGCGGTGACGGTCACGGCGTTCCCTCGATGTGGATGGTCGGTGGGCGAGGCGGGGTGGGGGGGGGGGGGGCCGCCCCCCCCCCCCCCGGCGGGACGGCGGGACCCACCCGCCCCCCCCGGGCCACCGGGGGGGGGTGAGGACGAGGCCCGCAAAGACACCCCCCACACCGGGGCGGCCT
>NZ_JBSHGQ010000006.1:0-123188 GCF_053617895.1 Microbacterium sp. NPDC055683
ACGGCGTGTGACGCGCGTGCCGCCCGGGTCACCGGGCCGCACGCGCGCCGCCCTATACTGGACCCCGGTGCGTGCGACGCGCCGGATCGCACGAAAGGCTCTCCGTGGAAGTACTGCAGTTCGTCCTCCAGGTCCTCCTGGGGGTCACCAGCCTCCTCCTGACGCTGCTCATCCTCCTGCACAAGGGGCGCGGCGGCGGCCTGTCCGACATGTTCGGCGGCGGGATGTCGCAGGCCGTCGGCTCGTCGGGCCTCGCGGAGCGCAATCTGAACTACCTCACGATCATCCTCGCGCTGGTGTGGTTCCTCTCGATCGTCGGGCTCGGGCTCATCACGAAGTTCCAGGTCATCTGATGGCGACGGGATCGTCCGCGATCCGCGGCACCCGCGTCGGCTCCGGCCCCATGGGCGAGCAGGACCACGGGCACCACGCCGACCGCCTCGCGGTGTCGTACTGGGACGCGCTCGGGAACGAGGCCGTCCGGTACTACGCGGCCGGCATCCCCGAGGAGGAGATCCCCGATCTCATCGACCACCCGCACTCCGGGCTCCCTGCCGGGCGCGACAAGGAGAACCCGCCGGAGGCCTCCCGCAACGAGCCGTACAAGACGCACCTCGCCTACGTGAAGGAGCGTCGGACGGAAGACGAGGCGGAGGAGCTCCTCGGCGAGGCGCTCCAGAAGCTCCGCGAGAAGCGCGGGCAGTAGAGACCGCGCGAAGAAGGCCCCGATCCGCGGATCGGGGCCTTCTTGCTGTCACCAGGATCGGCGCGCTGCGCGCGCGGAGCTCAGTCGGGGTCGATGAGGTCCTCCGGCACCTCGGCCGCCGCGGCGGCGTCGGTGAAGACGATCGTCTGCTCCGTGCCGTACGCTCCCGCGGCGGGCACCGAGGCGAAGCTCGCTCCCGCCATCACGAGACCGAGCGCTGCCGCCTTGTCGGCCCCTGCGAGGACCATCCAGACGCGCGTCGAGGCGTTGATGACGGGCCGCGTGAAGGTGACGCGCTCCGGCGGGGGCTTGGGGGAGTCGCGCACCGGCAGCACGACCGCGTCGACGACGCCGACCTCCGACCGGTCGGGGAAGAGCGAGGCGATGTGCCCGTCCGGGCCGACGCCGAGGAAGCACACGTCGAAGACGGGGTAGGGGGTCCCGTCCGCCTGGGCGAAGCGCGCCAGCTCCTCGGCGTAGGAGCCGGCCGCCTCGTCCAGCGACACGCCGTCGTCCGATCCGGCCGGCTCGTGCACGTTCCCGGCCGGGATGGCGATGGCGTCGAGGAGGGCGCCGCGCGCCTGCCCGGCGTTGCGCTCGGCGTCGGCACGCGGCACGAACCGCTCGTCGCTCCACCACACGTGGACGAGCGACCAGTCGATGTTGTCGCGCCACGGATGGCCGGTCACTCCCGACAGCACGGCCGCCCCCATCGAGCCGCCTGTGAGCGACACGTGCACGGGACGCTGCTCCTGCGTGAGCTGCGCGAGCAGCCCGACGAAGCGATTGGC
This sequence comes from Microbacterium sp. NPDC055683, assembly GCF_053617895.1. Classification (NCBI taxonomy): domain Bacteria; kingdom Bacillati; phylum Actinomycetota; class Actinomycetes; order Micrococcales; family Microbacteriaceae; genus Microbacterium; species Microbacterium sp. NPDC055683. The sequence continues at coordinate 1,498 of NZ_JBSHGQ010000006.1, forward strand.
GACGTGCGCTGCCAGCTCCGCCTTGTCGGGCTGGACGACGACGCGCGTGTCGGCGTCGGACATCACGCCTCCTCGGCGGGCGGACCGAGACGCTCCCAGCCGTCCGTGAGCACACGGCCGTAGAGGAGGTCGGGGTCGAGCCGCCGGAGCTCCTCGGCGATGCACTCGCGGAGCGAACGGCGGGGCAGCAGCAGCACGTGGTCGGGCTGGCCGGGCTGCGTCAGCGTCGCGTGCGTTGCGCTGTGGCGCTCGAGCACGATGTCGCCGTCCGCGCGCTTCAGCACGACGGAGTGGATGCCGTGCGCCCACGTGTCGGGCGACTCGTAGGACCACTCGACGGGGACCTCGAGCGCCATGCCCAGCCAGGCGGCGAGCAGGGCCGTCGACGGCGAGGTCGATGCTCCGCGCACCTCGACGCCCGTGACGGGCTCGAACGGCGGCTGGTCGAGGACGGCGGCGAGCTGCTCGCGCCAGCGCGTGAGGCGCGTCCAGGCGAGGTCGGTGTCGCCGGGCGTGTAGACGAGGTCGAGCTGGCGCAGCCGGTCGGGCGCGTAGGGGGCCGTGGAGGTGTCGGTGATGCGCCGCTGCGCGATGCGTCCGAGCGCGTCCTTGCCGGGGCGGGCCGGGGGCTCGTCCGGCCACCACACGACGACGGGCGCGTCGGGGAGGAGGAGGCCCGTGATGAGGGTCTCCTCGTTGCTCGCTGCGGGGCCGAAGGCGCGCAGCACGACGACCTCGCTCGCGCCGGCGTCTCCGCCCACGCGGATCTCGGCGTCGAGCTTCGCCTCCCCGCGCGAGTCCGTCACGAGCACGATGACCCGCATGGGGTGCTCGCGCGAGGCGTCGTTGGCGGCGTCGATGACCGCCTCATCGAGCGTGCGCTTCGACTTGATGATGAGCGTGAGCACGCGGCCGAGGGCGACCGCGCCGCCCTCCTCGCGCACGGAGACGAGGCGCTTGGCGACCTCGCTGACGCTGGTGTCGGGAAGGTCGATGATCACGGGCGCCTCCAAACGCGGCCGTCGCGGGCGAGGAGCGCGTCGGCCGAAGCCGGGCCCCACGAACCGGAGTCGTACTGCTCGAGGGGCTCGTCGAGCGACGCCCAGTACTCCTCGACAGGGTCGAGGATGCGCCAGGACAGCTCCACCTCCTCGTGGCGGGGGAAGAGGGGCGGGTCGCCGAGGAGCACGTCGAGGATGAGCCGCTCGTACGCCTCGGGGCTCGCCTCCGTGAACGCGTGGCCGTACCCGAAGTCCATCGTGACGTCGCGCACGTTCGTGCCGGCGCCCGGGACCTTCGACCCGAACCGCAGCGTCACGCCCTCGTCGGGCTGCACGCGGATGACGAGCGCGTTCTGGCCGAGCTCGCTCGTCTGGCCGCGCGAGAACAGGTGCTCGGGGGCGCGCTTGAACACGACGGCGATCTCCGTCACGCGGCGGCCGAGCCGCTTGCCCGTGCGCACGTAGAACGGCACGCCCGCCCACCGGCGGGTGTTGATGTCGAGCTTGATGGCCGCGTACGTCTCCGTGCGCGACTCGGGGCTCATCCCGTCCTCCTCGAGGAAGCCGGTGACCTTCTTGCCGCCCTGCCATCCGCCCGCGTACTGGCCGCGTGCGGTCGCCGTGGAGAGGTCGGCCGGAAGCGTCACGGCGGCGAGGACCTTCTCCTTCTCGGCGCGCAGGTGCTCGGCGGAGAGGCTGATGGGCTCCTCCATGGCCGTGAGCGCGAGCAGCTGGAGCAGGTGGTTCTGGATGACGTCGCGCGCCGCGCCGACGCCGTCGTAGTAGCCCGCGCGACCCGACACGCCGATGTCCTCGGCCATCGTGATCTGCACGTGGTCGACGTAGTTGCGGTTCCAGATCGGCTCGTAGAGCTCGTTCGCGAAGCGCAGTGCCAGGATGTTCTGGACCGTCTCCTTGCCGAGGTAGTGGTCGATGCGGAAGATCGAGTCGGCGGGGAACGCGGCCTCGAGGGCGTCGTTCAGCTCGCGCGCCGACTCGAGGTCGTGCCCGAACGGCTTCTCGATGACGACGCGGCGCCACCGGGTGTCGTCCGGCTTGTCGTCGACGAGGCCCGATTCGAGCAGCTGCTGCGCGACGACGGGGAACGACTTCGGCGGGATCGACAGGTAGAACGCGTGGTTGCCCATCGTGCCGCGCTCGACGTCGAGGGTGTCGACCGTCTCGCGCAGGCGGCGGAACGCCGCGGGGTCGTCGAAGGCGCCCTGCACGAAGCGGATGCCCTGCGCGAGCTGCTGCCAGGTCTCCTCGCGGTACTCCGTCCGCGCGTGCTGCTTGACGGCGTCCTGCACCACCTGGGCGAAGTCCTCGTTCTCCCAATCGCGGCGCGCGAAGCCGACGAGCGCGAAGCCGGGCGGCAGGAGGCCGCGGTTGGCGAGGTCGTACACCGCGGGCATGAGCTTCTTGCGGGACAGGTCGCCCGTCACGCCGAAGATCACGAGGGCGCTGGGCCCCGCGATCCGGTTCAGGCGACGGTCGTCGGCGTCGCGCAGCGGATTCTGGCCGCGCGAGATCTGGACGGTCATGGAATGGGGGACTCCTCCTGGCCTACTGCGCTGCGGAGAACAGCGAGAGGACCTCGGTCTGGGGATCGGTGAGTGTGAGCGTGACGACGGGGCGGCCGGCCGCGGCGAGGACCTGGGCGTCGCCGCCCGCCTGCGCCTCGACGAGCTGGCCGAAGGTGAAGGGGCGGCCGGGGATCTCGAGATCGACCGGGGTGCGCTCGGTGATCTGCAGGAACACGCCGTTCGTGGGACCGCCCTTGTGGTACTGGCCCGTGGAGTGGAGGAAGCGCGGGCCCCATCCGAAGGTCGTCGGGCGACCCGAGTCGGCCGCGACGAGCTCGCGGAGACCCGCGAGCTGCGGCGACGTCGTGCGGTCGACGTAGGCGTGGATGGCGACGTACCCCTCGGAGGGAACGCGCGACCACAGCGCGTCGAGCACGCCCGCGATCGTCCCGGAGGACGCGAGCGCCGGATCGCTGACACGGACCTCGACGCCGTCCTCCGTGAAGGCGGGCGCCGCCGGCGCGGGGCGCGCGTCGAGCAGGCCGCGAGCGGCGGCCTTGGCCGCCTCCACGTCTGGCTGATCGAACGGATCGATGCCGAGCAGGCGCCCGGCGATCGCGACGGCGTACTCCCACACGAGCAGCTGCGCGCCGAGGTCGCCCGCGATGAGCACCTCGCCGTCCGGGTGGTGGGGCACGTCGTCGACGTCGTCGACGATCCGGACGACCTGCAGATCGTCGGGGACCTGCTCCACCTCCGGTGAGACGGGCAGCAGGACGACGGGCAGGATGCCTCGGCCGTCCTTGCCGGTGGACTCCGCGACCAGCTGCTCGATCCAGTCGGGAAGGCCCGTCGCGGGGTCGGCATCGTCGACGAGCCCGAGCTTGTCGCGCCCGGGCTGCGAGATCGCGGCCGCGAGGACGAGCGCGGGGTTCGACGGCGAGTCGATCGCGACGTCGAGCATGACGGCCTCCGCCTCGTCGAGCAGGCGGGCGATGTCGGCGCCGGCGAGGCCGGCCGGCACGAGCCCGAACGCCGTGAGGGCGGAGAAGCGGCCTCCCACCTCGGGGTCGGCGTGGAACACGCGGTACCCGGCCTCCGCGGCGGATGCGTCCAGCGGGGATCCGGGATCGGTGACGACGACGATGCGCGCGGCGGGGTCGATGCCGAGGTCGCGGAACGCCGCCTCGAACGCGCGCCGCTGGGCATCGGTCTCCACCGTCGATCCCGACTTCGACGACACCACGAGCGCCGTGCGCTCGATTCCCCCGTCGAGTGCCGCGAGCACCTGGCCGGGTGCCGTGGCGTCGAGCACCACGAGCTCCACGCCCGAGGCCCGCGCGATGACCTCCGGCGCGAGCGAGGAGCCGCCCATGCCCGCGAGCACGATGCGGTCCACGCCGAGCGCCCCGAGATCCTCGCGCAGGGCGAGGATCTCGGCCACGAGCGGACGGGAGGTCGTCACGGCCTGGACCCAGCCCAGGCGACGCGCGGCCTCCGCCTCCGCATCGGGACCCCACAGCGTGGGGTCCTCGTTCGTGATGCCCGACGCGACGAGATCGGCCGCGAGGCCGGCGACGACGTCGTGAACGGCCGCCCTCGTCGCGCCGGACAGGCGGATGGCGAATGTCACTGGGCGGACTCCAGGGCGGCCTTCACCGTGTTCTGGAGGTCGTGCCAGGAGGCGATGAACTTCTCGACGCCCTCGTCCTCGAGCAGCTGCGTGACGTCGGCGAAGTCGACGCCGACCGCGGCGAGCCCGTCGACGACCGCGTGCGCGTCGGCGTAGGCGCCCGTGATGGTGTCGCCCGTGACGACGCCGTGGTCGAACGTGGCCTCGAGCGTCTTCTCCGGCATGGTGTTGACCACGCCGGCCGCGACGAGCTCCGTGACGTACAGCGTGTCGGGGAGCGACGGGTCCTTGACGCCGGTCGACGCCCACAGCGGACGCTGCACGTTGGCGCCTGCGGCGACGAGGGCCTTCGCGCCCTCCTCGGCGAACTTCTGCTCGAACAGCTCGTAGGCGAGGCGGGCGTTGGCGACGCCGGCCTTCGACGTCAGCGCGAGCGCCTCGTCGGTGCCGATCGCCGCCAGGCGCTTGTCGATCTCGGTGTCGACGCGCGAGACGAAGAACGACGCCACGGAGTGGATGCCGGAGAGGTCGAGGCCGGCCGCCTTCGCCTGCTCGAGGCCCGCGAGGTAGGCGTCGATGACCTCGGCGTAGCGCTCGAGGCTGAAGATGAGCGTGACGTTGACGGAGATGCCCGCCGCGATCGCCGCCGTGATGGCGGGCAGGCCCGCCTTCGTGGCGGGGATCTTGATGAGGACGTTCTCGCGGTCGACCGCGGCGTGGAGCTCCTTCGCCTGCGCGATGGTGCCCTCCGTGTCGTGCGCGAGGTCGGGGGAGACCTCGATCGAGACGCGGCCGTCGACGCCCTTCGTGGCGTCGTAGAGCGGACGGAAGATGTCGCTCGCGTCGCGGACGTCGGTCGTCGTGATGGCGAAGATCGCCTCGTCGACGGACGCGCCGGCCGCGGCCTGGGCGGCGAGGGCGTCCTCGTAGCCGACGCCCGCCGTGATGGCCGCCTGGAAGATCGACGGGTTCGTCGTCACGCCCACGACGTCGCGGTTCGCGATGAGGTCGGCGAGGTTGCCCGACGTGATGCGGGTGCGGGAGAGGTCGTCGAGCCAGATGCTGACGCCGGCGGCCGAGAGGGCTGCGGTGGGGGAGGTCATGCGTTCTCCTTGAGGGTCTCGCGTGCGGCCTCGACGACGGCGTCCGTCGTGATGCCGAACTCGCGGAACAGGGTCTGGTAGTCGGCGGACGCGCCGAAGTGGTCGATGCCGACGGTGCGGCCCGTGGAGCCGACGATGCCCTTCCACAGGCCCGTGGCTCCGGCCTCGACCGAGACGCGCGCCGTGACGCCGGCCGGCAGCACACTCTCGCGGTACTCGTCCGACTGCTCGGCGAACCACTCCAGCGACGGTGCGGACACGACGCGCGCGTTCACGCCCTCCGCGGCGAGGCGCTCGCGCGCCTCGACGGCGAGCTGCACCTCGGAGCCGGTGGCGATGAGGATGACGTCGGGCGTGCCGTTCGGCGCCTCGGCGAGGACGTAGGCGCCCTTGGCCGTGTTCGCCGCCGACGCGAAGACGTCGCCGGAGGCCTCGCCCTCGCCGCGCGCGAAGACGGGGATGTTCTGACGCGTCAGGGCGATTCCCGCCGGTCCCTCCTGGCGGCGGAGGATCTCGAGCCACGCCGCCGCGGTCTCGTTGGCGTCCGCGGGGCGGACGACGGCGAGGTTCGGGATGAGGCGCAGCGTCGCGAGCTGCTCGATCGGCTGATGCGTGGGGCCGTCCTCGCCGAGGGCGACGGAGTCGTGCGTCCAGACGAAGATGCTCGGGACGTTCATGAGCGCCGCGAGTCGCACGGGCGGGCGCATGTAGTCGCTGAAGATGAGGAACGTGCCGCCGAACGCGCGCGTCGGCCCGTGCAGCACGATGCCGTTGAGGATGGCGCCCATGGCGTGCTCGCGGATGCCGAAGTGCAGGACCCGGCCGTAGGGCGAGCCCGACCACTCGTGGGTGGACCACTCCGCGGGGATGAACGACTTCGCGTCCTTGATGGTGGTGAGGTTCGACTCCGCGAGGTCGGCCGAGCCGCCCCACAGCTCGGGGAGCTCCGCGGCCAGGGCGTTGATGACCTGGCCGGACGCCGCGCGGGTGGAGACGTCCTTGCCCGCCTCGAACACCGGCAGCGCGCTCTCGATGCCCTCGGGGAGCGTGCCGTCCTGGAGGCGGTCCCACAGCGCCTTGCGCTCGGGGTTCGCCTCGGCCCAGGCGTCGAACGACTTCTGCCACTCGGCGTGTGCGGCCGCGCCGCGCTCGGCGAGCGAGCGGGTGTGGGCGATGACGTCGTCCGCGACCGCGAAGTGCGCCTCGGGGTCGAACCCGAGCACCGTCTTCGTCGCGGCGAGCTCCTCGCCGCCGAGCTTCGCGCCGTGGATCTTGCCGGAGTTCTGCTTGCCCGGCGAGGGGTAGCCGATGATCGTCTTGAGGATGATGAGCGAGGGCTTCGAGGTCTCCGCCTTCGCCGCCTCGATCGCCGCGAACAGCTCCGCGACGTCCTCGACGTAGTCCCCGGTCTTCTTCCAGTCGACGACCTGGACCTGCCACCCGTACGCCTCGTAGCGCGCGGCGACGTCCTCCGTGAAGGCGACGTTGGTGTCGTCCTCGATCGAGATCTGGTTCGAGTCGTAGATCGCGATGAGGTTGCCCAGCTGCTGGTGGCCGGCGAGGGAGCCGGCCTCGCTCGTGACGCCCTCCTGCAGGTCGCCGTCGCCCGCGACCACGTACACGTAGTGGTCGAACGGCGACTGGCCGGCCGGCGCCTCGGGGTCGAACAGGCCGCGCTCGTAGCGCGCCGCGTAGGCGAAGCCCACCGACGAGGCGAGGCCCTGGCCCAGCGGGCCCGTCGTGATCTCGACGCCCTTCGTGTGGCCGTACTCGGGGTGGCCCGGCGTGAGCGAGCCCCACGTGCGCAGCGACTTCAGGTCGTCGAGCTCGAGGCCGAAGCCTCCGAGGTAGAGCTGGACGTACTGGGTCAGCGAGGAGTGGCCGGCCGACAGGATGAACCGGTCGCGGCCCGCCCAGTGCGTGTCGGCCGGGTCGTGACGCAGGACCCGCTGGTACAGCAGGTACGCCGCCGGCGCGAGGCTCATCGCCGTGCCGGGGTGGCCGTTGCCGACCTTCTCCACGGCATCCGCTGCCAGCAGGCGGGCCGTGTCCACAGCGCGCCGATCGATCTCATCCCAACGCAGTTCCGACACCGGACCGCCTTTCGTGGTGGGGTTGTGCGCCCGGTACCCGGTCTGCGCCGCCACATCAGGGCGGACACGGCAGACGGCGCTCGGGCGCGCGTTTCTGGCCCCAGCATAGCCCTGCGGCGAGAGGGGCGTGCCGGTCTGTGACGACCGGTTGCCGCGAGTGTGGCAGACCACTGTGACGCGAGGGTGTCGGGGATCTCACCGCGGCGGGCGCCGGCGTGTGAGCGCGCGGGACCGGGGTGGACGATGCCATAGAATCGGGTGTGTCTGTGCCGGCCGAGGGGAGACGTGTGCGCATGTCCACGACGATCGTCGATTCCGAGCGGGGCTCCCGTCAGAGGCTCGCGCGGAAGATCAAGGCGTACGTCGCCCTCACGAAGCCGCGTGTGCTCGAGCTCCTGCTCGTCTCCACCGTTCCCGTGATGTTCCTCGCCGCAGACGGGCTGCCCGACCCGCTGCTCGTCCTCGCGACCGTCGTCGGCGGATCGCTGAGCGCCGGGTCGGCCGCCGCGTTCAACATGTACATCGACCGCGACATCGACGCCCACATGGCCCGCACGGAGAACCGCCCGATCGTGACGGGCGAGATCCCGCCGCGCAACGCGCTCGTGTTCGCCTGGACGCTGGCGGTCGTGTCGACCGTGTGGTTCCTCCTCACGACGAACCTGCTCACGGCGGCGCTGTCGGCCGGTGCGATCTTCTTCTACGTCGTCATCTACACCATCGTGCTCAAGCGGCGCACCGAGCAGAACATCGTCTGGGGCGGCATCGCGGGCTGCTTCCCGGTGCTCATCGGATGGGCGGCCGTGACGGACTCGCTCTCCTGGTCGGCGTTCATCCTGTTCGCGCTGGTGTTCCTCTGGACGCCGCCCCACTACTGGCCGCTGTCGATCAAGTACGCGGACGACTACGAGAACACCGACGTCCCGATGCTCGGCGCGACGCGCTCCGGCTCGCAGGTCGGGCTCCAGATCATCCTCTACGCGTGGGCCACCGTGGCGTGCTCGCTCCTCCTGATCCCCGTCGCGGGGATGGGGCTCGTCTACTCCGTGTCGGCCGTCGTGTTCGGGGGCTGGTTCATCTACGAGTCGCACCGTCTCTACGCCCGCACGGTCCTCGAGCTCGACGGCGATGCGCGCCCGCGCCCCATGCGCGTGTTCCACGCCTCCATCACGTACCTCACGCTCGTCTTCGTCGCCGTCGCGATCGACCCGCTGCTGCCCTTCTGACCGCGTCCTCGCGTCGCAGGGGAGTAGCGTTCAGAGCGATGTCGAACTCCGCGCAGCCGCCCACCCGATCCATCCCCCTCTCCGACGCGCGGAGGTGGCAGGCGTTCTGGGTCTGCGTGAGCGTGTCGGGGTTGACGATCCTCGACATCTCGAAGGTCAACGTCGCGCTGCCGTCCATCGAGGCGGCCTTCGGCGCCGGCTCCACCGAGCTCCAGCTCGTCGTGTCGGGGTACATCCTCGCCTTCGGCCTCGTGCTGGTCCCGATGGGGCGGCTCGGCGATCAGCGATCGCGCAAGGCGCTTCTCATCGTCGGCCTGGCGCTGTTCACGCTGTCGAGCGCGGCCTGCGCGCTCGCGGGGAACATCTGGATCCTCCTGGCCGCGCGACTCGTGCAGGGCGTCGCGGCGGGCATCCAGATGCCGCAGGTGATGGGGACGATCCAGCAGCTCTTCACGGGCAGGGAGCGCGGTCGCGCGTTCGGCCTCTTCGGGGCCATGATCGGCCTCGCGACGGCGTTCGGGCCGACCATCGGCGGTCTCCTGATCGCCCTCGGCGGCGAGAGCGACGGATGGCGCGGCATCTTCTGGATGAACGTGCCGCTGTTCGGCATCGCGCTGCTGCTCGTCGTGGTGCTCCTGCCCGAGGTGCGCCGGCCCGACGACCGGCCGCTCTCGCTCGACCCGGTCGGCATCCTCCTGTTCGCGGTCGCCGTCGTCGCTCTCATGCTGCCGTTCCTGTTCACCACGGGCGCATCGACGGATGCACCGGAGCGCTGGTGGACGCTCGTCGTCTTCGTCGTGTTCGCGGGCGCCTTCGTCGCGTGGGAGCGACGGTACGAGCGGGCAGGCGGGTCGCCGCTCATCAGCCTGCACCTGTTCCGCGTGTCCTCGTTCCGCAACGGGACGACCCTCATGGCGGCGTACTTCACGGGGCTCCCCGCGCTCTTCCTGCTCACGACCCTGTTCCTGCAGACGGGTCTCGGCGTGTCGGCTCTCCATGCGGGGATGGTCTCGATCGGCTTCGCGCTCGCGAGCGCGGTCTCGTCATGGCTCGGCGGGCAGCTGGTCGGGCGCTACGGGCGTCCGGTCGTCGTGTCCGGGCTCGTCCTCGTGCTCGCGACCGTCGTCGGCCTCGCCGTCGCCGCGCTGCTCCTGCCCGCGGAGGCGACGCCGTGGGCGATGGCGGCGATCATGGCCGTCGGCGGTTTCGGCGGAGGGCTCGTCATCTCGCCGAACCAGACCCTCACGCTCGCCGAGATCCCGCCCGCCCAGGGCGGCCTGGCGGGATCGATCGGCCAGCTCGGCCAGCGCATCGGAACCGCGATCGGAACGGCCGTCGGCCTGTCGCTGTTCTACTCCACGATCTTCCGCGAGGAGAGGCAGAAGCCCGCGCTCGACGTCTACCACGATGCGTACGCCATGGGGCTCGTCGCCGTGGCGCTCTTCGTCGCCGTCGCGCTCGCGGTGTCGCTCGTCGACCTCAGCAGCCGTCGCCGCGCGGACCGGGCAGGGGCCGCTGAGGCCTGACCCGGGCCGATGGCGGTCAGCCGTCCGCGCGCGCGGACGCGACGAGCGCGGCGAGGGCCGATGAGTCGTCGAGGAGGGCGAGCAGGCGCTCCGCGCTCATGAGCGCCACGCCGTCCTCGTTCCCGAGCACGATGAGCTTCTGACCGGGCTCGAATCCGTGATCCCGACGTGCCTGTGCGGGGATGGCGATCTGCCCGCGCTCTCCGACGGTGACGGATCCGTAGAACCGCCGTGCGGGCGCCCCGGATGCGGTGGGGGTGTCTGTGCTCATGGACTCCATGTTATACATGTTGAAACATGTAGAACATGGAGGAGGTCGCCGTGCTCGTCGCGCTCATCGCCCTGGGAGCGGTCGCCGTCGTGGCGGCCGCGGTGGGCGGCTACGCCTGGAACAACCTCACGTACGCGGACCGCGCACGCTCGAAGGTCGCCGCGTGCGGATTCGTCGAGCGCCAGCGTGCGCTGCCGAGCGGGGCGGTGATCTCGTACGCCGAGGGTCCCGCGAACGGCGCCCCCGTTCTCCTCGTGCACGGGCAAGCATCGGCGTGGGAGAGCTATGCGCCCGTGCTGCCCGATCTGTCGCGGGATCACCACGTGCTCGCCGTCGACGTCGTGGGGCACGGATCGTCCAGCCGCACCCCGGGGCGCTACTCCGCCGAGGAGATCGGCACCGATCTCGTGGCGTTCATCGACGCCGTCATCGGCGCGCCGGTCATCCTCTCCGGCCACTCGTCGGGCGGCCTCGTCGCCCTCTGGATCGCCGCCCATGCGCCGGACCGGGTCGCGTCCGTCCTCCTCGAGGACCCGCCGCTGTTCTCCACCGAGGTCGAGCGGATGCCCCGGCAATTCAACTACGTCGATCTCGCGGCGCCCGCGCACGCGTTCCTCGCGGAGGGAGGCCGCGGCGACTTCGCGGCCTGGTACGCCGAGCACAACGCCTGGATCCGCCACTTCGGCCGTGGCGCCGGCGGCATCGCCCGCTTCGCGCGGAAGCGCCGCCGGCGGCATCCCGACCGCCCGCTGAGGATCTGGTTCCTGCCGCCGTCCGTCAACAAGGCGTTCGCGCACATGCACGAGTTCGACCCCCGCTTCGCCGACGCGTTCTACCGGGGCACGTGGCAGGCCGGATTCGACCAGCAGGCGGCCGTCGAGGCGGTCGATCGCCCCGCGCTGCTCGTCCACGCCAACTGGAGGGTCACCGCGGACGGGATCCTGGAGGGCGCGATGACCGATGACGACGCGGCACGGGCGGGGGCCGCGCTGCGCCACGGCCGTGTCGTGCGCGTCGACACCGGCCACACCGTCCACGACGAGGATCCGCGATCCTTCGCGGCGCTCATCCGATCGCTGCCGGATGGCCGCTGACGCCCGTCGCCGAGACGACGAGCGGGCGGCGCGGCCGCTCCCGCGGGATCAGCGCGACGCGGAGCTCTCCGACCGCGCGTCGCGGAAGTCGTCGGCGAACTCGTCGGCGTCGTCCTTCCGCACGTCGGCGTCGGTCTGTGCGGTGTCGTCCTCCTCCGCGACGTCATGGGGCTCGGCGTCATCGGCCTCCCAGTCGATCTGCTCGACGACGACGGGGCGAGAGGACACGAGGGTCTTCGCCGCCGCGAGGGCGAGCGCGAGGATGATGCCGAGCGCGCCGGCGCCGACGAGGCCGGCCGCGAGCGTGATCCACGCCTGGCCGACGTACACCTCGACGCCGGTGGCGGTTCCGGCGAGCAGCATCTCCTCCATGGTGCCGATGCGCGGCAGCGACAGGGCGACGCCGCCCGCGAGCGAGAGCACGGATGCGAAGACGAGCGCCCAGTAGGCGACGCTGCGGCTGAGACGGTGGGGGCGGGACATGTTCCTCCTCTGGGCGCGCCGCGTCTCGGCACGCCCGTCCCACCCTGGGTGCCGGTCCCTGGCGCCGTCGATGCGCCCGCTATGCGCCGCCTGTGAACGGAGACCCGTTCCCCGTCAGCCCGCGACGGGCCGCTTCAGCCGCAGCACGACCACCGTGTAGGTCGCCGCCGACAGGGCGGCCAGCACCATGTGCGTGCCCACGAGCAGCTCCGGCAGCCCCGTGCGCGCCTGGATGACGCCGACGACGATCTGCACGCCGATCGCGAGCAGGAGGACGAGCATCCAGGTCCGCGTCGGGAGCGACCTCGCCCACGCGACGGCGAGGAGCGCGACGACGAGCGCGAGCAGGATGTAGCCCGGCCACGAGTGGACGTGCGCGAGGACGGTCGCGTCGAAGCCGGTGCGGACGATGTCGTCGTCGCCGGAGTGGGGGCCGGACCCCGTCGTGAGCACCCCGAGGAAGATGGTGGCCGCCAGCGCGAGCCCCGTCACGTGCGTGAGGACGGCCACTCCTCGCGGGACGGCGCGCTCGCGGGGGCCCTCCGGCGCGCGCAGGCGCTCGAGGTAGGCGGCGGTGACGCAGACGAGCAGCAGCGACGACGTGTAGTGGAAGCCGACGACGAACGCGTTCAGGTCGGTCAGCACGGCGAGCCCGCCCACGACCGCCTGCGCCATGACGCCCGCGAGCACGAGCCAGGCGAGCACGACGAGATCGCGTCGGCGCGGAGCGCGCCGCACGGAGTCGACGGCCGCCGCGACGACGGAGGCCAGCAGGGCGGCCGAGAACGCGAACGCGCCCAGGCCGGCGGCCGCCGTCGCGGCGAACGCGACGGCACCCGCGACGATGCCGGCCAGGGCGAACCACACGGCGCGCAGCACCTGCGCCCGCCCGGCGACGGCCGCGAGGGTCAGGAACAGCACCGCCAGCGCGAGCACGCCGACGACGCCCGTCATGGTGCGGTTGCCGAACTCGACGATCCCGTGGAAGCCCTGCTCGGGCAGCGGCACGAGCGACTCCGGGGTGCACAGCGGCCACTCGGTGCACCCGAGACCCGAGCCCGTCAGGCGGACGGCGCCCCCGGTTCCGATGATGATGACCTCGGCGAGGAACGACAGCCACGCGAGCACGCGGAGCGGTCGGCCGAAGACGAGGGCGCGGTCGGGGGCGGGAGCGGGCGCGATGGTACTGCGGGACATGGGTCCTCCGGCTCGCATGCGGCATCCGGGCGGCCCGGATGTCGGGGGAACCTGTAGAATCGGGATCGTTGCGATGCGCGCGAGAGCGCGGGATGCATCACCAACAGTTTAGGCGCGATGATCGCGTCGTGATGAGGGCCCCACAGCGGCATCCACACCCGGTCACTCGACGGGCGACGGCATGCCGGAGCGGATGACACCGCGAGGACCCGACGAGGAGAGTGTGAGATGTCGGATGTTCTGATCGACCGCCCAGAGCTCGAAGGTCTGGGGGTGTACGAGTTCGGCTGGCACGACGCCGACGCCGCGGGAGCGAGCGCGAAGCGCGGCCTCAACGAGGCCGTCGTGCGCGACATCTCCGCGCTCAAGAGCGAGCCCGAGTGGATGCTCAAGACCCGGCTGAAGGGGCTTCAGCTCTTCGGCCGCAAGCCGATGCCGACGTGGGGCGCCGACCTCAGCGACATCGACTTCGACAACATCAAGTACTTCGTGCGCTCCACCGAGAAGCAGGCCCAGACGTGGGAGGAGCTTCCGGAGGACATCAAGAACACGTACGAGCGCCTCGGCATCCCCGAAGCGGAGCGCCAGCGTCTCGTCGCGGGCGTCGCGGCGCAGTACGAGTCGGAGGTCGTGTACCACCAGATCCGCGAGGACCTGGAGGCGCAGGGCGTCATCTTCATGGACACCGACACCGCCCTGCGCGAGCACCCCGAGTTCTTCGAGGAGTACTTCGGCACCGTCATCCCGGCGGGCGACAACAAGTTCGCCGCGCTCAACACGGCCGTCTGGTCGGGAGGGTCGTTCGTCTACGTGCCCAAGGGCGTGCACGTCGAGATCCCGCTGCAGGCCTACTTCCGCATCAACACCGAGAACATGGGCCAGTTCGAGCGGACGCTGATCATCGCCGACGAGGACTCCTACGTCCACTACATCGAGGGCTGCACGGCGCCCATCTACAAGAGCGACTCGCTCCACTCGGCTGTCGTCGAGATCATCGTGAAGAAGAACGCCCGCGTGCGCTACACGACGATCCAGAACTGGTCGAACAACGTCTACAACCTCGTCACCAAGCGTGCCGTCGCCCACGAGGGCGCGACGATGGAGTGGATCGACGGCAACATCGGCTCCAAGGTGACGATGAAGTACCCGTCGATCTTCCTCATGGGCGAGCACGCCAAGGGCGAGACCCTGTCCGTCGCGTTCGCGGGGCCGGGCCAGCACCAGGACGCCGGCGCGAAGATGATCCACATGGCGCCGTACACGCAGTCGTCGATCGTCTCGAAGTCGATCGCGCGCGGCGGCGGCCGCGCAGGCTACCGCGGCGAGGTGCGTGTCGACGCGAACGCGCACCATTCGGCCAACACGGTGCGCTGCGATGCTCTCCTCGTCGACACGATCTCGCGCAGCGACACCTACCCGGCGATCGACATCCGGGTCGATGACGTGCAGCTGGGCCACGAGGCCACGGTGTCGAAGGTGAGCGAGGAGCAGCTCTTCTACCTCATGAGCCGCGGACTCCCCGAGGACGAGGCCATGGCCATGATCGTGCGCGGCTTCATCGAGCCGATCGCCCGCGAACTGCCCATGGAGTACGCCCTCGAGCTCAACAAGCTCATCGAGATGGGCATGGAAGGATCGGTCGGCTAGATGACGGCCTCGACGCAGGCGCCGGAGCAGACGGCGCAGGATCAGCACGCTCACGTCGACCCCGCCGCGGCCCTCCGCGACGACGCGGGCGTCCCCATCCAGACCCGTTCGGAGCGGCTGCGCTCGTACGAGCCCGCCGACTTCGGCGTGCCGACGGGTCGCGAGGTGAACTGGAAGCACACGCCGGTCGAGCGGGTGTCGTCGCTGTTCGCCGTCGCGGATCAGAACGACGGGGTCTCCTACGCCTTCTCGTCGGGCGAGGCCTACGCCGCCGCGCCGCTCTCCCCGGGCACGGCGCCGCGAGGCGAGTTCTTCGCCCCCGAGGACCTGCCCGCAGCCGTCGCCTGGCAGGGCGCGGCCGAGGCGCTGCACATCCGCGTGCCGCGCGAGGAGGAGGTCGCCGAGCCGATCGTCGTGGCGATCGAGGGTCAGGGCGCCGCCCGTCGCGCCGACGCCCACATCGTGATCGAGGCACTCGAGCACTCCAAGGCGACCGTCGTGCTGCGGCACAGCGGGTCCGCCCAGTACGCGCAGGACGTCGAGATCCTCGTCCGCGACGGCGCGCAGCTCACGGTCGTCTCGGTGCAGCAGTGGGACGACTCCGCCGTCCACGTCGCGGCGCACCAGGCGCGCGTCGACCGCTCCGCGTCGCTCCGGCACATCGTGGTGAGCTTCGGCGGCGGCGTCGTGCGAGTGAACCCGACCGTCGAGCTCGCGGGCGCGGGCGCGAACGGCGAGGTCTACGGGCTGTCGTTCGCCGACGACGGCCAGCACCTCGAGAGCCAGGTGTACCTCTTCCACAAGGGCCCCGAGACGACGGGCGACGTGCTCTACAAGAGCGCGCTGCAGGGCGACACGGCGCGCGCCGTGTGGATCGGCGACGTGCTGATCGGCCCTGACGCCACCGGCACCGACTCCTACGAGGCCAACCGCAACCTCATCCTCACGAACGGCGCACGTGCCGACTCGATCCCGAACCTCGAGATCCAGACGGGCGACATCAAGGGCGCCGGTCACGCCTCGGCGACGGGGCGCTTCGACGACGAGCAGCTGTTCTACCTGCAGGCGCGCGGCATCAGCGACGCCGAGGCGCGCCGTCTCGTCGTGCTCGGCTTCCTCAACGAGATCGCGCAGAAGATCGACGCGGGCGATCTGCAGGACGAGCTCGTCGCCGCCATCGAGCAGGAGCTCGCCCAGGGGGCGTCGGCATGACGGCCACCCGCGTGTGCGCGCTGAGCGACCTCGAGCAGGACACCGCGCTGCGCGTCGTCGTGGACGGCGTCGCGATCGCCGTGGTCCGCGACGCGGACGACGAGGTGCACGCGATCGGCGACGTCTGCACGCACGGCGACATCTCGCTGTCGGAGGGCTTCGTCGAGGGCGACAGCCTGGAGTGCTGGGCCCACGGCTCGGCGTTCTCGCTGCGCACCGGCAAGCCCCTGAACCTCCCCGCTTACGAGCCCGTCCCCGTCTACGTCGTCGAGATCGACGGCGACGACGTGCTCATCGACCCGAATGTGAAGAAGGAAATCTGAAATGGCAGTCCTCGAGATCCGCGACCTGCACGTGACGGTCGAGACCGATGAGGGTACGACGCCCATCCTCAACGGCGTGAACCTGACGGTGAAGACGGGCGAGACCCACGCCATCATGGGCCCCAACGGCTCGGGCAAGTCGACGCTCGCGTCGACGATCGCCGGTCACCCCAAGTACACCGTGACGGGCGGCTCGATCACGCTCGACGGCGAGGACGTCCTCGAGATGTCGGTCGACGAGCGCGCGCGTGCGGGTCTCTTCCTCGCGATGCAGTACCCCGTCGAGATCCCCGGCGTGACGGTGACGAACTTCCTGCGCACCGCGAAGACCGCGATCGACGGCGAGGCGCCGGCGCTGCGCTCCTGGACCAAGGAGGTCAAGGAGGGCATGAAGAACCTGCGCATGGACGACAAGTTCGCCCAGCGCAACGTCAACGAGGGCTTCTCGGGCGGCGAGAAGAAGCGCCACGAGATCCTCCAGCTCGAGCTGCTGAAGCCGCAGCTCGCGATCCTCGACGAGACCGACTCCGGCCTCGACGTCGACGCGCTGAAGATCGTGTCGGAGGGCGTGAACCGCGCGAAGGAGAACACCGGTCTCGGCGTCCTCCTCATCACGCACTACACGCGCATCCTGCGCTACATCACGCCCGACTACGTGCACGTCATGGTCAAGGGCCAGGTCGTCGAAGAAGGCGGCCCCGAGCTGGCCGAGCGCCTCGAGAACGAGGGCTACGACCGCTACTTCGCTCCCGGCGAGCCGATCGAGGCGTAGGGTCGCATCATGACCGCGACCCTCACACCCGAGAAGTACGACGAGGTCACCGAGGCGCTCAAGGACGTCATGGACCCCGAGCTCGGCGTCAACGTCGTCGACCTCGGCCTCATCTACGATCTCGCCTGGGACGACGAGAACGACGCGCTCGTCATCCACATGACGCTGACGAGCGCGGGCTGCCCGCTCACCGACGTGCTCGAGGAGCAGACGGCGCAGTCGCTGGACGGCGTCGTCGAGCGCTTCCGCATCAACTGGGTGTGGATGCCCCCGTGGGGGCCCGAGCGCATCACCGACGACGGGCGCGACATGATGCGGGCCCTCGGCTTCGCGATCTGATGACGCCCTGAGACGGCCCGGAGCCACCCGCTCCGGGCCGTCGGCGCGTCCGGCGGATAGGCTCGGGAGGTGACCACGCCGCTCGACGCCCTGCCCCTCGACCAGCTCCGAACGAGGACGAGCACGAAGTGGGCCAAGTACCCCGACGACGTGCTGCCGCTCTTCGTGGCGGAGACCGACTTCGCCCTGGCGCCCGCCATCACGGAGGCCCTGCACGCCGCCGTCGACCGCGGGGACACCGGCTACGTCCCGCCGAAGACGGCCTACCCCGACGCCTACGCGCGCTTCGCGGAGCGACGCCACGGCTGGCAGGTCGACCCCGCGCGCATCCGCACGACGTGCGACGTCATGATGGGCGTCGCCGAGGCCGTGCGTGCGGTCGCGGAGCCGGGGGACGGCGTCATCGTCACGCCGCCCGTCTATCCTCCCTTCCTCGACGTCCGCGACGAGACCCGCACGACGAACGTCGAGGTGCCGCTGCTCCGCTCGGACGAGGGATGGCGCCTCGACCTCGACGGCATCGACCGCGCGTTCGCGGCGGGGGCGAAGGCGATCCTGCTCTGCAATCCGCACAATCCGACGGCGACGGTGCACGCGCGCGACGATCTCGCTGAGCTCGCCCGCATCGCCGAGCGCCACGGCGGCTACGTCGTGAGCGACGAGATCCACGCGCCGCTCACGATGCCCGATGCCGTGTTCACCCCCTTCCTCACGGCCGCGCCGGAGGCCGAGGCCGTGGGCATCGTCGTGACGAGCCCCAGCAAGACCTTCAACCTCGCGGGCTTGAAGGCCGCGCAGTTCGTGACGGCCTCGCCCGCCACGCAGCGCCTCGTCGACGGCATGCCGTGGGAGGTGGAGTGGCGCACGGGCCTCTTCGGCATCGTCGCCGGCATCGCGGCGTACGACGACGGCGACGACTGGCTCGACGGCCTCGTCGCACGCCTCGACCTCAACCGGCACCTCCTGGCCGAGCTGCTCGCCGCGCACGTGCCGGGCGCGCGCTACCTGCCGGGAGCCGCGGGCTTCCTCGGCTGGGTCGACTTCACGGCGCTCGGCTGGGGGGACGACCCCGCCCGCCGCATCCTCAAGGAGACGCGCGTCGCCCTCAACCCCGGCCCGTCGTTCGGCGCCGAGGGGCGCGGGTTCGCGCGCATCAACTACGGAACCGGGCCGGAGATCCTCACCGAGGCGGTGCAGCGCATCGGCCGGATCGCCGCAGCGTGAGCGGAGTCGATCCCCGCGCCGCGTCCGGCCCGGTCCCCATCTCGCACGCTCCGACGGCCGGCCGCGGGGTCTGGGGGCACCCGTACCTCCTCACGACGGTGGGCGCGGTCGCGCTCATCTTCCTGGCCGCCCTGCAGTCGCTGGCCGTGACGACCGTCATGCCCGTCGTGGCCGCCGATCTCGACGGGCAGTCGCTCTACGCCGTCGCGTTCTCTGGCACGTTCGCCGCCGCCGTCATCGGGATGGTCGCGGCCGGGGCCTGGAGCGACCGCACCGGCCCCGCCGCGCCGCTCGTCACGGCGGGCGCGTTCTTCGTCGCCGGCCTCGTCATCGACGCGGTCGCCGCCGACATGCCGACGCTCGTGCTCGGCCGTCTCATCATGGGGCTCGGCTCGGGCGGGCAGGTCGTCTCCCTCTACGTCGTCGTCGCCCGCGTGTACCCGGCCCACCTCCAGGGCCGCGTGATGGCGGCGTTCTCGGCGGCGTGGATCG
Organism: Microbacterium sp. NPDC055683; assembly: GCF_053617895.1. Taxonomy (NCBI): domain Bacteria; kingdom Bacillati; phylum Actinomycetota; class Actinomycetes; order Micrococcales; family Microbacteriaceae; genus Microbacterium; species Microbacterium sp. NPDC055683. The sequence continues at coordinate 20,660 of NZ_JBSHGQ010000006.1, forward strand.
TCCCATCGCTCATCGGCCCCCTGCTCGCCGGCGCCGTCGCCGAGTACCTGCACTGGCGCTGGGTCTTCGGCGGCATCGCCGCGTGCACGGTCGCCGCCTTCGCGCTCATCGCCCCGCGCCTGCGAGGCCTCGGGACGTCGGGGGAGCCCGTGCGCGTGGGAGGCGTGGGACGGCGGCTCGTGCTCGCCGTCGTCGTGGCGGCGGCGGCGCTCGCCCTCGCGCTCGCGGGCGAGATCGACGGGGCTCTCGGGTGGATCGCCGCGGGCGCGTCGCTCGCCGTCGTCGCGGTCGCGATCCTGCCGCTCCTCCCGAGAGGGGTCGTCCGCCTCGCGCGGGGGCTTCCGAGCGTCATCGTCATGCGCGGGCTCATCGCCGGAGCGCTCTTCGGCGCCGAGATCTACGTGCCCTACCTGCTCCAGGCGGACTACGGCTTCTCTCCCACGACGGCGGGTGCCGGTCTCACGGCAGCCGCGCTCACGTGGGCGGCGGCCGCCGAGCTGTCCGGCCGGTTCGGCGACCGGCTCGGCAACCGCCGCATCGCGACGGCGGGGGCCGCCCTCCTCGCCGTCGCGCTCGTGGCCTGCACCGCGACCGCGGCGTTCGGCCTGCCGGCGTGGGTGCCGATCGTCTGCTGGGGCTTCGCGGGCCTCGGGATGGGCCTCGTCTACCCGCGGCTCACGGTGCTGACCCTCGCCTACTCGTCCGAGCGCAACCAGGGCTTCAACTCCGCCGCGCTCCAGATCAGCGACTCGGTGGGAGCGTCGGCGACCATGGCCGTGATGGGGCTCGCGTTCACGGCGCTCGCGGGCGCGGGCGGGGCGTTCACGGCCGTCTTCGCGATCGGACTCGCGCTCGCGCTCGCGGCGCTCGTGCCCGGCCTGCGCCTCGGCCACGCACGCGAGCTCTGATCGTCAGCCGACGCCCAGCCCCGCGAGGACGATCCGCAGGCCCGCCGCGAAGTCGGCTTCCGCCTCGGCGGCGATGACATCGGGAGGGGTGTCGAGCACGCCCATCCGCGCCGCCTGCAGACGCTGCTGCACGATCGAGGCGTGGCCGAGGACGAAGGGGAGGAGCGCGGCGGCGCCGGCGGCTCCGACGTCGGCGGGCAGCGCCGCCGCGATGCGCCGCCTCGCCTCGTCGGCGCCGAGCGAGAGCGCCTGCGAGCTGAGCACGACCTCGGCGCCGTCGCGGTGGCGCAGAAGTGCGTCCCTGAGCGCGGCGGCGACCTCGCCGACGGCTGCTCCCTCTGGCGCGACCGCCTCGGCGACGATCCGGTCGGCGACCGCGGCGAGCAGCACCTGCTTGCTGTCGAAGTGCCAGTACAGCGCACTGGGACGGACGTCCAGCTCGGCGGCGAGACGGCGCATCGTCAGGTCGGGAAGCCCGTGTTCGTCGAGGAGCCGCAGGGCGACATCGACGATCCCTGTCCGTCCGTGACGTCCCGTCGTCTCGTCGGCCATGTCCATGAGTATACTGAACGCCGTTCAGGTGAACGCTGTTCAGGAGGCGTTCGGATGAAGGAGGACGAGGATGGCCCGGGCGACAGGCTTCGAGGGGCGCGACATCGCGCGGATCGCGGTGTTCGCCGCGATCATCATCGCGCTCGGCATCGTGGGACCCATTCCCGGGCCGATCGGCGTGCCCATCACGGCGCAGACGCTCGGCGTCATGCTCGCGGGCGCCGTTCTCGGATGGAGCCGCGGGGCCGCGGCGGTGCTCGTGGTGCTCGTGCTCGTCGCGGTCGGGCTGCCCGTGCTGTCGGGAGGGCGCGGAGGCCTCGGCGTCTTCGCCGGGCCCACGGCGGGCTATGCGCTCGGCTGGGTGCTGGGCGCCGCCGTCGTCGGGCTGATCGCCCACGGGGGCGGCCGCCGCCTGCAGTGGTGGCGCGTCGCCATCGCGTGCGTCGTCGGGGGGATCCTCGCGATCTACGCCGTCGGCGTGCCCGTGCAGGCGCTCGTCATGGGGCTGCCCCTCGGCGAGGCGGCCCTCTCGAGCCTCGTGTTCCTGCCGGGCGATCTCATCAAGGCCGCCGTCGCGACCGTGCTCGTGGTCGCCGTCCACCGCGCCTACCCCGTCGCCTTCGGCGCGCGCCGCCCGGCCGCAGCGGCGCGCGGCTGACGTCGCCCGTGACAGGGCGGCGCGCTCCCGAGTTCGAGCTCGAGCTCGACGCTGTCGGCGTCGAGGCCGACGGCACGACCATCCTCGACGACGTCACGGTGCGCACGCGCGCCGCGCGCGTCGCCGTCATCGGCGCCAACGGATCGGGAAAGTCGACCTTCGCGCGGGTGATCGGCGGGCTCGCGCCGATCGCGCGCGGCCGCGTCCGCGTCCACGGCATCGACCCCGGGAACCGTGCCATCCGCGACCGGGTCGGCTTCGTCTTCACGAATCCCGACGCGCAGATCCTCATGCCGACCGTCGCGGAGGACGTCGCGCTCTCCCTGCGGGGGCGCGGGCTGGCGAAGCGCGTGATCGCCGAGCGCGTCGCCGAGGCGCTCGCGCGCCACGGCCTCGCCGCGCACGCCGACCAGCCCGCGTACAGCCTGTCGGGCGGTCAGAAGCAGCTGCTCGCCCTCGTATCGGTCCTCGTGCGCGAACCCGCGCTGATCGTCGCCGACGAGCCGACGACGCTGCTCGACCTCGGCAACGCGAGGCGGATCGGCGACCTGCTCACGGGGGGCGCCGCACCTCAGGTCGTCGTCGCCACCCACGATCTCGACCTCGCCGCGCGCTGCGACATCGTCCTCCGCTTCGCCGACGGGCGCCTCGTCGAGGCGGGCGACCCCACTGCGGTCATCGCCCGCTATCGTGCGGAGTTCGCATGATCTCGCTCTACCGCCCCGGCACGAGCCCGCTGCACCGGATGCCGGCCGGCGCGAAGCTGACGGTGCTCGCCGTGCTCGCGCTCGGGATCTCGCTCTGGCCGCACGCGCCCGCGACGGCCGCGGCGACGCTCGTCGCGGTGGCGGTGCTCTTCCTCCTCGGCGGGTTCGGGCCCCGGGTGATGCTGCGCCAGGCGTGGACGCTGCGCTGGATCGTCGCCTTCATGGCCGTCACCCAGCTCGTCTTCCTCGGGCCCGAGCCGGCGTTCGTCAACACCGCGCGGGTCGCGTCGGTCGTCCTGCTCGCGGCGCTCCTGACTCTCACGACCCGCACGGGCGACCTGCTCGACGTCGTGGAGAGGATGCTCCGCCCGCTGGCGCGCCTCGGCGTCGATCCGTGGCGGGTCGCGTTCACGCTCTCCCTCACGATCGCGCTCGTCCCCGTCGTCGCCGACCTCGCCCGGCGTATCGGGGAGGCGCAGCGCGCGCGCGGTGTGCGCCTGGGCTTCCGCGCCGTCGTTCCGCTCCTCGTGATGTCGCTACGGCACGCGGACGACGTCGCGGACGCGCTGAGCGCCAGGGGGATCGCGTGACACGGGTCGTCGGGGGCCGCGTCGTCCATGGCGCCGTCGTGGACGACGAGACGCGCTGCGCCCACTATGCAGGCGCCGACGACGTCCTCGCGATCCTGTTCGCGTGCTGCCGGCGCTGGTACCCGTGCCACGCATGTCACGAGGCCGACGCGTCGCACGAGGCGCGGGTGTGGGCCGCCGGCGACGCGGCGGAGCACGCCCTGCTGTGCGGGCGCTGCGGTGCGACCTCGTCCATCGCCGACTACCGCACGACCGGCGCCTGCGGGGCGTGCGGCGGCGCGTTCAACGACGGGTGCCGCCGGCACCACCACCTCTACTTCGCCTGACCCCCAGCGGTCGCCGCCTATACTGGGAGGCTGGCCCTTCGGCCGCTCCCACCCCCCATCCAGAGAGACAGGTGCCGTTGTGCTCGCCGTGCAGGGCCTCGAGATCCGCGTCGGAGCACGCCTCCTCATGTCGGGCGTGGACTTCCGCGTCGGACCCGGCGACAAGGTCGGCCTCGTCGGCCGCAACGGGGCGGGCAAGACGACCCTGACGAAGGTGCTCGCGGGCGACCTCATCCCCTCCGACGGCAAGGTCGTGAAGTCGGGCGAGCTCGGCTACCTGCCGCAGGACCCGCGCTCGGGCGACCCCGAGGAGACCGCGCGCACGCGCATCCTGAACGCACGCGATCTCGGAGACCTCGCCGCGGGCATCCGCGAGTCGTCGGAGCAGATGGCGGCGGACGACCCGAAGACCGCCGAGAAGGCCATGAAGCGCTACGCGCGGCTCATGGAGCGCTTCGAGGCGCTCGGCGGGTACGCCGCCGAGGCGGAGGCCGCGTCGATCGCGCACAACCTCTCCCTGCCCGACCGCATCCTCGATCAGCCGCTCAAGACGCTGTCGGGCGGTCAGCGTCGACGCATCGAGCTCGCGCGCATCCTGTTCTCCGACGCCGAGACGATGATCCTCGACGAGCCGACCAACCACCTCGACGCCGACAGCGTGATCTGGCTCCGCGAGTTCCTGAAGACCTACAAGGGCGGGCTCATCGTCATCAGCCATGACGTCGACCTCGTCGGCGAGACCGTCAACCGCGTCTTCTACCTCGACGCGAACCGGCAGGTCATCGACATCTACAACATGGGCTGGAAGCACTACCAGCGCCAGCGCGTCGCCGACGAGGAGCGACGCAAGAAGGAGCGCGCGAACGCCGAGAAGAAGGCCTCGGTCCTGCAGCAGCAGGCGGCGCGCTTCGGGGCGAAGGCGTCGAAGGCCGCGGCGGCCCACCAGATGGTGGCGCGCGCCGAGAAGCTCCTCTCCGGGCTCGAGGAGGTCCGCCAGGAGGACCGCGTGGCGAAGCTGCGCTTCCCCAAGCCCGCGGCCTGCGGCAAGACGCCGCTCATGGCCTCGAGCCTGTCGAAGTCGTACGGGGCGCTCGAGATCTTCGCGGGCGTCGACCTCGCGATCGACCGCGGCTCCAAGGTCGTCGTGCTGGGTCTCAACGGTGCGGGGAAGACGACGCTCCTGCGCATCCTCGCCGGTGCCGACAAGAGCGACACGGGGCAGATCGAGCCCGGCCACGGGCTGAAGATCGGCTACTACGCGCAGGAGCACGAGAACCTCGACGTGAAGCGCTCGGTGCTCGAGAACATGGTGTCGGCGGCGCCCGACCTCACGGAGACCGAGGCGCGCAAGGTGCTGGGGTCGTTCCTGTTCACGGGCGACGACGTGCACAAGCCCGCCGGCGTGCTGTCGGGCGGCGAGAAGACCCGGCTGTCACTCGCGACGCTCGTGGTGTCGTCCGCGAACGTCCTCCTGCTCGACGAGCCGACGAACAACCTCGACCCCGCCTCGCGCGACGAGATCCTCGGAGCGCTGTCGCACTATGAGGGCGCCGTCGTGCTCGTCTCGCACGACGAGGGCGCCGTCGAGGCGCTCAACCCGGAGCGGGTGCTGCTGCTCCCCGACGGGGTCGAGGACATCTGGAACAAGAGCTATCTCGAGCTGATCACGCTCGCGTAGCGTCCTCCTCTCGCCCAGGTCGCAGTTCGCGGCCCGAAGCGGGCTGTTCAGGACGCGGACTGCGACCTGGACGACGGGCGGGCGGCCCGCGAGCCGTCGCGCGTCAGCCGTGCTCGGCGTCGAGGAGGGCGTCCTCCGCGTCGGCGTCGCGATCGCGGCGGCGACGGCGGCCCTTCGGCGCATGCTCGAGCGCGTCGTCCTCGTCCGGATCGACGGCGTCCTCGCGTCGTGCGCGGACCTCGGTGCGGATCATGTACCCGATGAACACGAACCCCATGATCGCGAACAGGATCCACTGGATCGCGTAGGACAGGTGCGGGCCCGGCTCGATCTCGGGCGCGTCGATCGCGTTCGGCGCGACGGCCGCCGACGGCTCCTCCGACACCATGAGCGCGTACGCGTCGAGGATGGTCGCGTCGCCCGTGAGCTCGGCCACCGACGGCAGATGGATGGTCGGGAGCTGGCCCTGCGGCGCGCTCCGTCCCGAGGTCGGCAGCGGCTCGCCCGGCTTGAGACGCGCGACGATCGTCACCTCGCCCTCCGGGGCCGAGGGGACGGCGTCGGGGGAGTCTCCCTCTCCCGGCGGCAGCCATCCGCGGTCGACGGCGATGACGCGCCCGTCGTCGAGCCGGAACGGCACGAGCACCTCGAACGCGCTCGTCCCGCCCCTGGCGCGGTTGCGCACGAGGAGCTGGTCATCGGTCAGGTACTCGCCGGTCAGGACGACGGGCCGCCATTCGTCGCCCGCGTCGAACGAGGCGCCGAGGGGGAGGATGTTCGCGAGCGGCACGGCCTCCGCATCGTAGTTCTGCTCGATGAGCGCGTTGCCGGCCGCCCGCTCCTCGTTGCGCTCGAACTGCCAGTGCGACAGGAACGCGCACGCGACGGCGAAGACGATGGCGATGAGGACGTAGACGGACCAGCGTGCCGCGCGCGAGCGCATCATGCGAGGTCTCCCTTCGCACGGTCGGAGACGCCGGCCAGCACCTCGAGGGGGAAGTCGCGGGTCGCGAGGAAGTCGCGCAGGTAGCCCACGTGCTCGGTGCACGCGAGCCAGGTCTTCGTGCGCCCGCCCGTGTGGATGCGGGGGTTGCGCCACACGATGCTCCACTCGGCGGGCTCGGAGCATCCGGCGCGGGAGCAGACGGGCTCGTCGAGCCCGCGGCCGAGGCCGATCATCCGCGGTCGCCCCTGGGCGCGTCGTCGCCGCGCTCGTCGCCAGTGCCGCGCGGCGTCTCGTCGATCCGGAAGACCGTGGGCGCGTCGTGCGGTGCGGGCGACGCCGGGGGGAGCGCGAGGCGCTCGGGGGCGCTCGCCTGCGTCACCCGTCCCGCCTGGGCCGCGTTCGCGATGACGACGGCGATGTAGGGGAGGACGACGGCGCCCGCCGCGAACACGAAGGAGTACCAGCCGTACGGCGTCACCGCGACCATGAGGATCACGCACAGCGTGCGCACCGCCATGGTGAGGAGGTAGGTGCGCATGCGATGGGACTCGTCGTCGCGCGGAGCGCGATCGAGAGAGGTCGCCGACTGCGTCGGGGGCTTTCGGATCTTCACGGTGCGTCCAGCCTACTTCGCGCGATCGCGCGCGAGCCGTGAACGCCCGGCCGCATAAGCTGGTCCGGTTCCATCGACCTGCAGAGGGAGTCCTGCTGTGAGCACTGATCGCGTCGTCCTCGTCACGGGAGGCAATCGCGGCATCGGCCGCGCCATCGCCGAGCGCTTCGTCGCCGAGGGATACCGCGTCGCCGTCACGGCACGCAGCGGCGAGGGCCCCGAGGGCACGCTGACCGTGCGCGCCGACGTGACGGACTCCGCCGCGCTCGACGCCGCCTTCAGCGAGGTGGAGGAGAAGCTCGGCCCCGTGACCATCCTCGTGGCGAACGCGGGCATCACGAAGGACACCCTGCTGCTCCGCATGAGCGAGGGCGACTTCGACGACGTCGTCGCGACGAACCTCGGCGGCTCGTTCCGCGTCGTCAAGCGCGCCATCAAGGGGATGGTGCGCGCCCGCTTCGGACGCGTGATCCTCATCTCGAGCGTGGTCGGCCTGTACGGCTCCGCCGGCCAGGTGAACTACGCCTCGTCGAAGAGCGCGCTCGTCGGCTTCGCCCGATCGCTCACGCGCGAGCTGGGTGCGCGAGGCATCACGTCGAACGTCGTCGCCCCGGGCTTCATCGAGACCGACATGACGGCCGAGCTCCCCGAGGAGACCCAGGCGGAGTACCGGAAGGCCATCCCCGTCGGCCGGTACGGCAGCGCCGCGGAAGTCGCCGGTGTCACGGCGTGGCTCGCGTCCGACGACGCCGCCTACATCTCCGGCGCCGTCATCCCCGTCGACGGCGGGCTGGGCATGGGCCACTGACGCCCGCACGCGGAGAACGGCCGCCGTCCCTCCGGGCGGCGGCCGTGTGCGTTCACGGCAGCAGGGGGATGACCTCGCGCAGGTCGACGGGGCCGATCGCGACGGGTGCCGCCGCGCGCACGGCGGGCTTGGCGTTGAAGGCGATGCCGAGGCCAGCGCGCGCGATCATGAGGAGGTCGTTCGCGCCGTCGCCGATCGCGAGGGTGCGGGGGAGGGGGACGCCCCGCTCGGCCGCCCACTCGGTGAGGGTCGCGGCCTTCGCCGCGGCGTCGACGATCGGTCCGTCGACCTCGCCGGTGAGGATGCCGTCCACGGCGACGAGGCGGTTGGCGCGCCAGACGTCGACTCCGAGCACCGGGGCGAGGTCGTCGAGGATCTCGTGGAACCCGCCGGATACGACGCCGACGGCTCCGCCGCGCGCGTGCACCGCCTCGATGAGCTCATGGACTCCGGGGGTGGGCTCGATGCGCGCCCTGACACGGGAGAACGAGGCGACGGGCACTCCGGCGAGGGCCTTCACGCGCGAGCGCAGGCTCTCGGCGAAGTCGACCTCGCCGCGCATGGCGGCCTCGGTCGCGGCGGCGACCTCGGCGCCGCGGCCTGCCTCGTCCGCGATCAGCTCGATCACCTCGTTGCGGATGAGGGTGGAGTCGGCATCGAGGACGACGAGAAAGCGGGTCACGATCAACGAGGGTAGCGGGCGTGCCACGACCGGGTGCACCCGGTCGTCTCGCTAGGCTGGACGCATGCTCCCCGTGCTCTCCTTCGACGGCGTCGTGGTGCGCCGCAGCGGCCGCAACATCGTCGACGGCCTCACCTGGACGGTGAACGACGACGAGAGGTGGGTCGTGCTCGGCCCCAACGGCGCGGGCAAGACGACGCTCCTGCAGATGGCGGACGCGTACCTCTACCCGACCACGGGCACCGTGGACATCCTCGACGAGCGCCTCGGGCGCACCGACGTGTTCGAGCTGCGCCCCCGCATCGGGTTCGCCTCGAGCGCGCTCGCCAAGCGGCTGCAGCCCGAGGAGACGGTGCTGAACACCGTGCTCACAGCCGCGTACGCCGTGACGGGGCGATGGAACGAGCAGTACGACGACGTCGACGAGGAGCGCGCGCTCGAGGTGCTCGCGCAGTGGCGGCTCGATGCGCTCGCCGACCGCGAGTTCGGCACCCTGAGCGACGGCGAGCAGAAGCGCGTGCTCATCGCGCGCGCGATCATGACCGACCCGGAGCTGCTGCTCCTCGACGAGCCGACGGCGAGCCTCGACCTCGGTGCCCGCGAGGTGCTCCTGCAGCTGCTGAGCGCGTATGCGCAGGCGCCGGGGACCCCGGCCATGGTCATGGTGACGCATCACGTGGAGGAGATCCCCGTGGGCTTCACCCACGCGCTGCTGCTGCGCGACGGTCGCGCGGTCGCGGCCGGCCCGCTCGACGACGCGCTCACGGAGGCGACGCTCACGGAGACCTTCGGCCTGCCGATCGCGCTCTCGCAGGATGGTGGGCGCTACGCGGCTCGTGCGACCGCGAGCTGACTTCTGGTAGGCTTGGCCCTTGGTGCTTCGCGCCCGCAGACTTTCTCATCCGATCGAACCGATCCCGCAAGGACAACCATGAAGACTGACATCCACCCGACGTACCAGCCGGTCGTTTTCCGTGACCTCGGCTCGGGAGAGACCTTCCTCACGCGCTCGACGGTCTCGAGCGACAAGACCATCGAGCTCGACGGTGTCGAGTACCCGGTCATCGACGTCGAGATCTCGTCGGCTTCGCACCCGTTCTACACGGGCAAGCAGCGCATCATGGACTCCGCGGGCCGCGTGGAGAAGTTCAACCAGCGCTTCAAGGGCTTCGGCGGCGCCAAGTAAGGTCCGCAGGCTGTCGAGAGGGCTCCGCTTCGGCGGGGCCCTCTTCACGTTCCCCGGTCAGTCGATCTCGATGGTGATCGATCCGGCGTCGAGATCGGTCGGCGCCCGCCCGCCGTCGGGTGCGGGAACGGGGACGGGCACGAGTCGCAGGGTCTCCCACTCGACGGCCGCGTCGTGGGCGCCCGGGCGCCAGACCGCGTCTACGCCGCCGACGAGGCCGGAGATGCGGTACTTCCGGGCGAGGCGGTCCACAGCCCGAGCCTACGTCTCGTAGGGTGGGCGCGTGAACGGCGAGCACGTGACGATCGGGTGGGAGGACGCGCGGGCGGCGAACCTCGCGAACTGGGAGGACCGCGTCGCGCTCCACGAGGAGTCGTACGAGCTCGGGCGGTATGACGAGCCGGGTGCGCTGTCCGACGTCGTCGCGGACGACCTCCGCGTCCTCGAGCCGCTCCTTCCGGATGGCCGGATCGCCGGCAAGGACGTCGTGCATCTGCAGTGCCATATCGGCACCGACACGGTCTCGCTCGCGCGCGCGGGTGCGCGCGTGACGGGAGTGGACTTCTCGCCTCAGGCCCTCGCGGCGGCTGAACGCCTCGCCGTGCGGGTGGGCGTCGAGGCCGCGTGGGTGGAGTCCGACGTGCTCTGCGCGGCGGCCGCGGTCGCCCGAGAGTTCGACGTGGTCTACACGAGCATCGGCGCGATCTGCTGGCTCGACGATCTCGCGGCCTGGGGCAGGCAGGTCGCCGCTCTGCTGCGGCCGGGCGGTCTCTTCTACGTCCGCGACGGCCACCCGATGCTGTACACACTCGACGAGGATCGCGACGAGCTCGTCGTCCGCTACCGCTATTTCGGCGACGGAACGGCGCAGTCGTGGGATGAGGCGGGAACCTACGCGGGTGACGGGACGGTGGCGCACACGCGGACGTACGAGTGGCCGCATCCGCTCTCCGAGATCGTCTCGGCGCTGCTGGCGGCCGGCCTGCAACTCGTGCTCCTCGACGAGGGGCGCATGCTGCCCTGGCGATTCAGCCCGCGGATGGTGGAGGTGCCGGGAGGCTTCGCCTGGCCGGGGGAGGAGCGGATGCTCGTGCCGTGCACGTTCACCATCGCGGCGCGCCGCCCCGCCTGATCGTCAGGAGACGAGCGCCCAGACGCCTGCCACGGCGGACGCGATGGCGATCGCGATCGCGATGCCGATGAGCGTCGCGTGGACGGTGAAGAACGCCGTCTTGCGTCCCTCCGCATCGCGGGCACGGGGGTCCGACGCGATCCGCTTCCAGAACCTGGGCCAGACGACGACGTTGAAGACGGCGTTGACGAGGAGCAGGATCGCGAGGAGGACGGTCACCCGCCGAGTCTACGGCGCGTCCGCGGTCGCACGTGCCGCCGGGCGGACTCGATTACGACCGCACAAAAACGGTGGCAGGAAAGCTACCGCAGAGAAGCTTACCCTCGGAAAGCGACCGTCAGGAAGCTGGAAGGATGCCGACCCCGCACTCCGACGCATCGCTCAAAGTGGGGCAGCGCATCGCGCAGATCCGGCACGCGGCGACCCTGAGCGCCAAGAAGCTCGCGGAGTGCGCCGATCTCGACCTCACCCACCTCCAGCGCATCGAGAAGGGGGCGGGGAACCCGACTCTCTACACGCTGCTCCAGATCGCCGTCGCCCTCGAGGTCGAGGTGGGAGAGCTGCTCGTCGACCTCGACGCGGACGACCTCCCCTCCGGTCGTCGGCCGTACGGCTACACGCGCCGCGACGAGTTCCGGCGCCAGCCCCGCACCTGGATCTGATCAGAGGACGAATCGCCACAGGTACTCCTCCCCGTCGTCCGCGCGGAACCAGGCGACGCTCACGATCGTGCGCGACAGGTCGCGGTCGCACAGGCAGAGCTCGCACACCTCTCCCGGCAGGACGAGGCCCCAGTGCTCGATGGACGGCGGCGTCGTCTCGTCGTGCACGAAGACGCGCACGAGATCAGCCGGCTCCTTCGCCGCGTTCCGCACCCGCGGATGGTCGGGGTCGGCCCGGTCGACATCCCAGGGGACGAGATACGCGCGACGGCGCCGATCGGGAGCAGGCAGCGGAGTGAGCATGCGCCGACGATACGAACGCCCTCCGACGCGGTCCGCCCCATCCGGCGGGTGCAGTAGCGGAACAGGGGAGAACCGGCTCCGCGCGACGGCTGTGCACGCGAGGACAGCGCATCAGGGGCGCGTCGAGCCCTCCGAGGGGGCGGCATCCGCCGCGCTGTCGGCTGCGGCGCCGGCGCCCGGCGACGCCTCGATCCGCGGGATTCCCGGACGCAGTCGCGAGACGCCGCGCGCGACCGCGCCGACGCCGGCGCCCATCGAGCCCGCCGCCGTCCGGAGCGAGGCCCCGGCCATCCGCACGCCGCGCAGGGCGCTGCGCTCCATCGTCTCGGCACCCGGCTTCGGCTCGAGCCATGACGGCCACGTCGCCGGTGCGATCCCGAACGCCTTCCGCGATGCGACGACGACTCGCCGCCCGAGCACGTGGTTGCCGACCCCTCCGACCGCGGCGCCCACGCCGAACGGCAGGGCCTTGCCGACGATGCTCGTGCCGCCGCGCACCGCGAACTGATGGAGGAACGCCGCCTTCAGACGATCGACGAGCGGTCCGACCGCCGCACGCGGCAGGGTCTTCGTGATGAGGTCGCCCCAGTGCGTCGACAGCGATGTGCCCTTGCCGACGACCTGCGACGCGAGGTTGCGGACGAGGTCGACGCCCTCCTTGCCCAGCATGAGCGTCATCACGAGCGCCCGCGACCTGTTCGGATCGTCCACCGCGAAGCCGTGCACCTCCGCCAGCGACTGCGCGTACAGGGCGGTCGCCTCGACGAACCCGATGGTCTCGACACCCGAGATCGCGAGCGTGATCCCCGTCCCCACACCCGGGACGACGGCGGCCGCGCCGACGGCAGCTCCTCCTGTCGTCACTCCCAGCAGGTAGCGCCGCTCCAGCATGCGCACGAGCTCCGACGGCGTCGCGTCCGGATGGCGCAGCCGGATCGAACGGAGATGGGCGAGCACGGCGGGACGCTGGATGGCGAGAACGCGGTCCAGCGCCCGGATCGCGAACGGATGCTCCTCGGAGCCGACAGGCGGGAGCCCGCCCTGCCACGGCGCGTCGTCGGGCAGCGAATGGATGCGGGGGACCCTCTCGGCCATGCCGCGATGCTAGCCGCCGGCGCTGGGCCTCAGATGAGCGCCGCGTTGGCGCGTTCGAGGTCCTCGGCGAAGTCGACCTCGACGGCGTACAGATCCGACACGTCCATGGGGGCCAGACGCAGTCCGTCCTCCGCGACGGCGAGCTCGAGGCCGCGCTCGAAGTAGTCCTGGTCGCCGACGCGCGCGAGGTGGCGCATGAACGCCTTCTTGTCGCGCGCGGAGATGTAGTTGATGCCCACGGCCTCGCCGATGCCGCCCACGACCGTCTTCGAGAGCTCGTCGATGAAGCCCTCCGCCGTGACGGTGTACTTCACCTCCTCGTCGCTCACCTTGGCGGTGTTGACCGTGACGAACGACTGGTCGGCCTCGATGAGCGCCGTCGCGCGGCCCAGGATGCGGGGGTCGAAGACGACGTCGCCGTTCATCCACAGCACGCCGCCGCGTCCCGTTGCGGAGAGCGCGCGCAGCAGGCTCTTCGACGTGTTCGTCTGGTCGTAGCGCTCGTTGTACACGTAGTTCGCCTGCGGGAAGCGCTCCACGATGTCCTCGGCCCGGTACCCCACGACGGTGGTGATGCGGGCGTCGTCGCCGAACGCGGCCCGGATGTTCTCGTGCTGCTGCTGCATGATGGAGCGGCCGTCGGAGAGGACGGTCAGCGACTTGGGGAGGACCCGCCCGAGGCGCGATCCCATGCCGGCGGCGAGGATGACGGTCTGGATGGTCATGGCTGCTCCTGGTGCTCGGTTCACGGCCGATTCATCGAGATTTCACGATGAGGTGGCTCGTCCATGGTAGCGAAGGGTGGTCGAATCGACGATAATCCGGCCGGTTGCGCGCGGGATTGACAGCTTGTCGTGACCGATCCGTGACGCCTCCCGGGCGATCAGGCTCGCCTTGGTACGTTGGTGCGGTGACCGAGGCCGACCTTCCCGTGCCCGAGCCGCGCGCGTCCGCTCTGACGCTCCGCGGCGTCTCGAAGACCTACGGCGGAACCCACGCGGTCGCCGGGATCGACCTGGATGTGCCGTCCGGCATGTACTACGGGCTGCTCGGTCCGAACGGCGCGGGGAAGACGACCACGCTGTCGATGATCTCCGGCCTGCTGCGACCCGATCGCGGCGAGATCCGCGTGGCCGGAATCGACCTCGGCAGCCGCCCCCGCGAGGCGAAGCGGCGCATGGGCGTGCTGCCCGATCGACTGCGCACCTTCGACCGCCTCACCGGGCGCCAGCTCCTGCACTACACCGGCATGCTGCGCGGCATGAAGGCGAAGACCGTGGCCGAGCGCACCGACGATCTCGCCGCGGCCCTCGGCTTCGAGGACGCCCTCGGCCGCATCGTGTCGGACTACTCGGCGGGGATGACGAAGAAGATCATGCTCGCCGGCGCCATGCTTCACTCCCCGCAGCTCCTCGTCCTCGACGAGCCGTTCGAGGCCGTCGACCCGGCGTCGTCGGCCACGGTGCTCGAGATCCTCGACGGCTACGTCGCGAACGGCGGCACCGTGCTGCTCTCGAGCCACGGCATGGACCTCATCGAGCGAGTCTGCACGCGTGTCGCGGTGCTCGTGGCCGGGCAGGTCCTGGAGGAGGGTCTCGTCGCCGACGTGAAGGGCGACCAGACGCTGGAGCAGCGTTTCGTCGAGCTGTCCGGGGGGCTCGGCGAGGTGGAGGGGCTCGAGTGGCTGCACACGTTCTCCGACTGAGGGCCGCTCTTCTCGTCGGCGCGTTCCGCGGGCCGGATGGCCTGCGCCGCCTGATCGGGTTCGGCGCGCTCGCGGCGGGCGCGGCCGTCCTCATCGTGCGCGCCCTGGCCCTCGGCGATCTGCCGACGCAGACCGTCGTCGGCGCCGTCTCGCTCGCCGGCGCCCTCGTGATCGTGCTGTCGGCGGCGCTCCCTCTCTTCACCGCCGCGCAGGATCCCCTCGACCCGCGCCGATTCCGCACCCTCGACATCGAGCCGCTTCCGCTCACGGCCGCTCTCCTCCTCTCGACGACCGTCAGCGTGCCGACCTGGCTCGTCGCCGCCTTCGACGTCGTCGCGGCGATCCTCTGGACGGGCGCCGGCGCGCATCCGGCGGTCGCGGTCGTCGGCGCCCTGTGCCATCTGCTCACCTGCGTCGTGCTCGCGCGCATCGTGATGGCGGTGAAGGCGCTCGCGGGTGACGGCGGACGGGTCGCCGACGGCGTCGGCGTCGCGATCGCCTCGGCGCTCGCGATCTTCGCGCCCGCTGTCCTGCTCACCGCCTCCCTCTGGGGGCCCGCGACGCGCGCCTCCGTCGACCGCATCGTCGCCGCCGTCTCGGTCACGCCGCTCGGCGCCTGGGCAGCGGCTCCCGCGACGACCATCGGAGGAGGATCGCCCGGAGCCGCGCTCGCCGTCGCGGTCACCACGGTCGCCGCGCTGCTGATCGCCTGGGCCTGGCTCGTGCGACGGCTGCTGCACACGGTCGAGCATCCCGTCGTCGCGCGGGGAGGGGCGGGGCTCGGGTGGTTCGCCCTCCTCCCGGCCACGGCGGCCGGGGCGATCGCCGCGCGCAGCCTCGTGTACGGGCTGCGCGACAGCCGGTACATCGCGAACGTCCTCGTCATCCCCTTCGGCGGCGTCCTGCCCATCCTCCCCCTCCTCGTCGCGGGCGTCCCCCTCGAGATCGCCGCGCTCATCCCCGTCCCCCTCATGGCGCTCCTCTACGGCTGGCTGCCGCACAACGACCTCGCGTACGACTCGTCGGCGGTGTGGCTGCACATCGCCACGGGCGCGCGCGGCGCCTCCGACCGGGTCGGCCGGCTCGCGCCGGTCACGCTCGCCGCCGTCCCCGTCCTCGCCGTCGCCGTGCCGGCCGCGCTCCTCGTGAGCGGCCGCCCCGACCTGCTGCCGGCCCTGGTCGGGTCCGCGGTCGCCCTGCTCCTCTCCGGCTTCGGGCTGTCGAGCATCGCATCGGTCGTCGCGCCGTACGCCGTCGCGCGGCCCGGCGATGGCCCCTTCCGGCAGCCGCAGAGGACGGATGCGACCGGCGCCTGGTCGCAGTCGCTCGTGCTCATCGTGTCCCTCCTGCTGAGCGGTCCGACCCTGTGGCTGGCCGGCCAGGCCGTCGCGGGCGTGGCCGCCGATCCGCTCGTCGTCCTGTGGACGGGGCTCGGCACCGGGATCGGCGTCCTCCTCCTCGGGGTCGCCGTCGGCGCCGCCGCGTTCGACGCCCGCGGCACGCGGATCATGGAGTTCGCCGGCGCATCCTGACGGACCGCGGGCGCGCCCGCGCGGATAGACTGCCAGACATGAGCACCCCGCTTGACAGCCCCGATCAGGGCGGCACGGCCCTCCTCGACCGCGAGCTCGAAGAGCTCCTCCGCGAGGAGACCATCGAGCCGGGGGATCACGAGCGCTTCTCGCACTACGTCAAGAAGGACAAGATCCTCGAGTCGGCGATCACCGGCAAGCCGGTGCGCGCGCTGTGCGGAAAGAAGTGGACCCCCGGACGGGACCCCGAGAAGTTCCCGGTGTGCCCCACCTGCAAGGAGATCTACGAGTCGCTGCAGAAGTGACCGCGATCGTCCCGCGATGACGGACCCCGTCGGCACCGCAGCCGACGGGGTCCGTCGTGTCAGCGGTCGCCCGCGTCGGAGAAGACGGTCGGGATGGCCGGATCGGACTTGCTGAGGGCGAGCGCCCGCACGGGCAGCTCCTCCCTCACCGCGAGGTGGTGCGCGCGCGCCGCGACGACGCCCTGCGTGCCCTCCGCGGCCGTGTCGATGTCGCCGTGCTCGACGAGGGCGGTCTGCAGCGCGCGCGAGCCGGCGACGTCGGCGGCCGCGGGCAGCGCCTCGAAGCCGTCGGCGATCTCGACATGCTCCTCGACGGCGACGCCGCCGTCGAGGCGGCGGAAGGCCCCCTTCCTGCCGCCCTGCGAGCCCTTGCCCTCGGCCTTCTTCGACACGGCGACCCAGCCGCCTCCCGCATCCTGCCGTGCCACGAGCTTGTAGACCATCCCGGCGGTGGGATAGCCCGACCCCGTGACGACCGACGTCCCCACGCCGTACGCGTCCACGGGCGATGCGGCGAGCGCGGCGATGGCGTACTCGTCGAGGTCGCTCGTCACCGTGATGCGGGTCCCGGTCGCGCCGAGCGCGTCGAGCTGGGCGCGCACCTCGGCCGCGACGAGCGGGAGGTCTCCCGAGTCGATGCGCACGCCGCCGAGGCCCGTGCCGGCGACCTGCACGGCGAGCTCGACCCCCCGCCGGATGTCGTACGTGTCGACGAGCAGGGTCGTGTCGACGCCGAGGGAGGCGATCTGCGAGCGGAAGGCCTCCTCCTCGGTGTCGTGGAGCAGCGTCCATGCGTGGGCTGCCGTGCCCATCGTCGGGATGCCCCAGCGGCGACCCGCCTCGAGGTTGCTCGTCGCGCCGAACCCGGCGATGTACGCGGCGCGGGCCGCCGCGACGGCGGACGCCTCCGCGGCGCGGCGCGAACCCATCTCGGCGAGCGGACGGTCGCCTGCGGCGATGCTCATGCGGGCCGCGGCCGTCGCCACGGCCGAGTCGTGGTTCATGACGCTGAGAGCGAGGGTCTCGAGGATGACGGCGTCGGCGAACGTCCCCTCCACCGTCAGGATGGGCGACCCGGGGAAGTACAGCTCTCCCTCCCGGTACCCCGTGATGCTGCCGGTGAAGCGGTACGACTCCAAGTGGCGCACGGTCTCGGGGCTCACGACCTGCGCGTCGCGGAGGAAGCGCAGCTCCTCATCGCCGAAGCGGAAGTCCCGCAGCAGCGCGAGAAGTCGGCCCGTGCCGGCGACGACGCCGAATCGGCGCCCGCCGGAGAGCCGCCGCGCGAAGAGCTCGAAGACGCAGCGGCGCGAGGCCGTGCCGTCCCGCAGCGCGGCGTCGAGCATGGTGAGTTCGTAGCGGTCCGTCATCAGGGCCGTGGAGGCGCTCATGGCGCACCAGCCTACCGGCGCGCGCACCCTGCGCCGCGACGCGGGTACGCTGGGGCATCGTGAACAACGCGCCCATCGGCATCTTCGACTCGGGCGTCGGCGGGCTCACGGTCGCACGCGCGATCGGCGACCAGCTGCCGAGGGAGTCGATGGTCTACATCGGCGACACCCTGCACTCGCCCTACGGTCCGAAGCCCATCGCCGACGTGCGCCGCTACTCGCTCGAGGTGCTCGACACGCTCGTCGACCAGGGCGTCAAGATGCTCGTGATCGCCTGCAACACGGCGTCGGCGGCGGTGCTGCGCGACGCCAGGGAGCGATACGACGTCCCGGTCGTCGAGGTGATCGGCCCGGCCGTCCGCACCGCCGTGGCCGCGACGCGCAGCGGCCGTATCGGCGTCATCGGGACGGAGGGGACGATCGGCTCCGGCGCCTACCAGGACATGCTCGCCGTCGCCCCGGGCGTCGAGGTGCACACCGCCGCCTGCCCGCGCTTCGTCGAGTTCGTCGAGGCCGGCACGACCGACTCCGCCGAGGTGCTCGCCGTCGCGGAGGAGTACCTCGCGCCGCTGCGCGCCGCACACGTCGACACCCTCGTGCTCGGCTGCACGCACTACCCGTTCCTCAAGGGCGCCATCAGCTACGTGATGGGCGACGGGGTGACGCTCATCTCGAGCGACTCCGAGACCGCGAAGGACGTCTACCGCCAGCTCGTCTCGGGCGGTCTGCTCGCCGGGAACGACGCCGTCCCGGCACACGCCTACGAGGCGACGGGCGCCGACACCGCGACGTTCACCCGCCTCGCCAACCGCCTGCTCGGCCGCGAGGTGCGCGACGTGCGCCTCGTGCGCACGGGCGCCATCGACCTGCCCCTTTCGAGAAGAGGACCCTCATGACGCAGCGCGCCGACGGCCGCACCCCCGACCAGCTCCGACCCGTGACGATCGAGCGCGGCTGGAGCAGCCAGGCCGAGGGGTCGGCGCTCATCAGCTTCGGCGGCACGAAGGTGCTGTGCACCGCCTCGTTCACGAACGGCGTGCCGCGCTGGCTCACCGGCAAGGGCAAGGGCTGGGTCACCGCCGAGTACGCGATGCTCCCGCGGGCGACGAACGAGCGCAACCAGCGCGAGAGCGTGAAGGGCAAGATCGGCGGGCGCACGCACGAGATCTCCCGCCTCATCGGCCGCGCCCTGCGGGCGGTCGTCGACACCAAGGCGCTCGGCGAGAACACCATCGTGATCGACTGCGACGTGCTGCAGGCCGACGGCGGCACGCGAACGGCCGCCATCACGGGCGCGTACGTGGCGCTCGCCGACGCCATCGAGTGGGGTCGCGCGAAGAAGTTCATCGGGCAGAAGTCGCAGGTGCTCCTCGACTCGGTCTCCGCGATCTCGGTCGGCATCGTCGACGGCGTCCCCCTGCTCGACCTGCCGTACGTCGAGGACTCGAGGGCCGAGACCGACATGAACATCGTCGTGACCGGCCGCGGCCTCTTCGTGGAGGTGCAGGGCACCGCGGAGGGCGCCCCGTTCGACAAGCGGGAGCTCGATCAGCTCCTCGAGCTCGGCCTCGCCGGGACGGCGGAGCTGCGTCGCCACCAGCTCGCGGCGCTCGGGCAGGCCGAGTGATGGGCCGCATCGTCCTCGCGACGCACAACGCGCACAAGGTCGCCGAGTTCCAGGGCATCGTCGCGCGCACGCGACCCGACCTCGAGGTGGTGTCCTACGACGGACCCGAGCCCGTCGAGGACGGCACCACCTTCGCGGAGAACGCCCTCATCAAGGCGAGGGCGGCCGCCGTCCACACGGGTCTTCCTGCGCTCGCCGACGACTCGGGAGTCTGCGTCGACGTGCTCGGCGGATCGCCCGGAGTGTTCTCCGCCTACTGGGCGGGGCACGCGAAGGACGACGCGGCGAATCTGGCCCTGCTGCTCGATCAGATCTCCGACATCCGCGACCCCCACCGCGCGGCGCACTACACCTCGGTCATCGCGCTCGTCCTCCCCGGCGGCGGCGAGCACACCGTCGAGGGCATCTGGCCGGGCCGGATCGCGCGGGAGCCGCGCGGAGCGGGCGGGTTCGGCTACGACCCCGTCTTCCTCCCCGAAGGCCAGGAGCGATCGGTCGGGGAGTGGTCCGCGGAGGAGAAGAACGCCGTCTCGCATCGTGCGCGGGCCTTCGCCGCGCTGGGGCCGCTCCTCGCCGCGCTCTGAGCCGGGAACGAGAACCATCCTCGTTCCCGACTGGCGCGGAACGGCGCGCCGCGTCGTCCGTCGGGCCTAGCCTGAAGACATGCACGACCACGCGCACGGCATCCGCGGCGCCGACAACCGCCGGCTGCTGACGATCTCGCTGTCCATCACGGCGACGGTCTTCGCGGTCCAGCTCGCCGGCGCGTTCTGGACGGGATCGCTCGCGCTCCTCGCCGACGCCGTGCACATGCTCACGGACGCGATCGCCCTCGTCGTCGCGCTCATCGCGAGCGCGGTGGCCGCGCGCCCCGCCGATGACCGGCGCACCTACGGCTATCAGCGCGCCGAGGTGCTGGGCGCCCTCGTCAACGCGATCGTGCTCATCGTGCTGTGCGTCACGGTGGCCGTCGAGGGCGTCCGCCGTCTGATCGAGCCGGGCGACGCGGAGGTCGCCGGCGGCTGGATGCTCGCCGTCGCGGCCGTCGGCCTCGTCGCGAACGCCGTGTCGATGTGGCTCCTGAGCGCCGCCCAGCGGCGCAGCCTCAATGTGCGCGGGGCCTACCTCGAGGTGCTCGGCGATCTGGTCGGCTCGGCGCTCGTCATCGTCGCTGCCGTGGTCATCCTCGTCACCGGATGGACGGCAGCCGACGCGATCGCCTCCCTCGCCATCGCAGCGCTCATCGTGCCTCGAGCCCTCGGTCTCCTCCGCGAGGTCGTCAGCGTGCTGGCGGAGTCCGCCCCCGACGGCACGAGCGTGGGCGACATCCGCTCGCACATCCTCGCCGCCCCGGGGGTGGCGGCCGTGCACGACGTGCACGTCTGGCAGCTCACCCGAGGTGCCCCCGTGTTCACCGCCCACGTCGTCGTGGAGCAGGAGGTCGTCGACGCCGGACGCAGCGCCCTCGTGCTGGCGGGGCTGCAGGAGTGCCTCGCCGAGCACTTCGACGTCGCGCACTCCACGTTCCAGATCGAGTCGGCCGGCCACGCCGATCGGGGCGACGCCCACCGCTGAGAGGAGTCAGCGCAGGCCGGCGACGAGCTCCGCGAGCACGTCGTGCGCATCGTCGAGATGCGCGAGCGCCGCGGCCTGGCCCGCCCACAGCGACAGCAGGTCACCGCGATCCTGAGCCGACGCCTCCGCGCGGAAGCGTCCGGTGAGCCAGTTCTGCGCGGGGAAGGGCAGGACAGGGCCGCTCTCGAGGGCCCGCAGGGCGCGATTGGGGATGCCCCGCGCAAGGCGCCCGCTCATCGCCCGCGTCAGGGTCGTCGTGTGCGGCATCGCGATCGCGGCGCGGTGCGCGTCGGGCGCCGCAGACTGCCGCGTGCGGAGGAAGGCGGTCCCGACCTGGACGCCGTCGGCGCCGAGGGCGCGCGCGGCCGCGACGCCGCGCCGGTCGGCGATGCCCCCGGCCGCGATGACGGGGATGTCCACGGCGTCGACGACCTGCGGCACCAGCGCGAACGTGCCGACGAGCGATTCCTCGGCCGGGCGGAGCCACGAGACACGGTGGCCGCCCGCCTCCGAGCCCGTCGCGACGACCGCGTCGGCGCCCGACTCGGCGACGGCGACGGCCTCCTCGACGGTCGTCGCCGTCCCGACGAGACGGATGTGGGCAGCGTGGACCGCCTCCACCCGGTCGGGCGAGAGCACGCCGAAGACCGTGCTGAGGACGGCGGGCCGGGCGGCGATCACGGCGTCGAGCTGCGCATCGGGGTCGGGCAGGAAGGCGTCGGGCCGTGCGGGGACGGCGACGCCCACCTCGTCGAAGAGGGCGCGGACGGCAGCGTCCGGCTCCCACGGCACGTCGGCGGGGGAGACCTCGTCGCCCGTCGGCACCCACAGGTTCACGGCGAAGGGGCGCGTCGTGGCGGCTCGGAGCGCCGACACCGTCTCGGCGATGCGATCGGGCGCGTACCCGTACAGGCCGTAGGAGCCGAGGCCGCCGCCCTCGCTGACGAGCGCGGCGAGGGCGACGGACGACACGCCGCCGAACGGGCCGAGGACGACGGGATGCTCGATGCCGAGCGTCTTCTCGAGGGTCACGATGCCTCCTCCGGGATGCGGGTTGTTCGCCCTCGACGCTACCCCGCGCGCACCTCCCGCCCGCCGCCCGCCGACTCGCGCACGGCGTCGGCGCGGCGGGCGCCTCCGTCAGACGACGCCGAGGGCGAGCATCGCGTCGGCGACGTGGGTGAATCCCGCGATGTTCGCTCCCGCGACGTAGTCGCCCGGCGTTCCGTACTCGTCTGCCGTCTCGAGGCAGCGGGCGTGGATCTGGCCCATGATGTCGGACAGGCGCGCCTCGGTGTGCTCGAACGTCCACGAGTCGCGCGACGCGTTCTGCTGCATCTCCAGGGCGCTCGTCGCGACGCCGCCGGCGTTCACGGCCTTCCCGGGAGCGAAGACGACGCCCGCGGAACGCAGTGCGCGCACGGCAGCGGGCGTCGTGGGCATGTTGGCGCCCTCCGCGACGATGCCGCAGCCGCCGCGGATGAGCGCCGCCGCGCCGCCCTCGTCGAGCTCGTTCTGCGTCGCGCACGGTAGGGCGACGTCGCAGGGCACATCCCAGATCGACCCGTCGGAGACGAAGCGCGCCGACGGCCGGGCGTCGGCGTACTCCGCGATCCGGCCCCGGCGGCCGTTCTTGATCTCCTTGACGAGGTCGAGGTCGATCCCCGCCTCGTCGACGACGTAGCCGCCGGAGTCCGAGCACGCCACGACCCGCGCGCCGAGCTCCGCGGCCTTCTCCATCGCGTAGATGGCGACGTTGCCCGACCCCGACACCACGACGGTCCGGCCGTCGAGGCTCTCGCCGCGCGACGCGAGCGCCTCGCGCACGAAGAAGACGGTGCCGTAGCCCGTCGACTCGGTGCGCACCTGCGAACCGCCCCACGTGATGCCCTTGCCGGTCAGGACGCCCGACTCGTAGCGGTTCGTGATGCGCTTGTACTGGCCGAACAGGTAGCCGATCTCTCGCCCGCCCACCCCGATGTCGCCGGCGGGCACGTCGGTGTGCTCGCCGATGTGGCGGTACAGCTCCGTCATGAACGACTGGCAGAAGCGCATCACCTCGGCATCGGAGCGGCCCTTCGGATCGAAGTCGGACCCTCCCTTGCCGCCGCCGATCGGCATGCCGGTGAGCGCGTTCTTGAAGATCTGCTCGAAGCCGAGGAACTTCACGATCCCCAGGTAGACGGAGGGGTGGAAGCGGATGCCCCCCTTGTAGGGTCCGAGAGCCGAGTTGAACTCCACGCGGAAGCCTCGATTGAGCTGCACCCGCCCGGCGTCGTCGGTCCACGGCACGCGGAAGATGATCTGCCGCTCCGGTTCGCACAGCCGCCGGATGATCTCGGCGTCGACGTACTGGGGACGCTTGGCGATGACGGGGCCGAGGCTCTCGAGGACCTCGCGGACCGCCTGGTGGAATTCGACCTCGCCGGGATTGCGGCGGACGACCTCGTCGAAGACGGACGTCAGGGCGTCGGGGAGTGCTGCCATCGTGTTGCTCCTCTCGCTGGCATGCAAACCGCCAGGATATCGGCACGTCGGGGTCCGCCCCTGCCGCGGAGCGGACGGGGGATGGCGCGACGCGGACGGGTCAGCCCTCGCGGCGGACCTCGGCGGGGGACTTGTCGGGACGCAGCCCCCGCCAGCGCGCATGCCGCACGCTGCCGCCCGGCGTCCATTCGGCGAACTCGACCTCGCCGACGAGCTCGGGGCGCACCCAGGTGGCGTCGGACGCGTCCTCCCGGGGCACATCGGCGAACGGCGCCTCCGGCGTCTCGAGCGGGCCGAGCATCGACCGCAGCCGCGCGAGCTCCCGCTCCGAGAATCCCGACCCGACCCGGCCGGCGTAGGCCAGGCCATCCGGTCCCGGCACGCCGAGGAGGAGCGAGGCGAACGTGCCCGCCCGCGCGCCGCGGCCCCGGCGGAACCCGCCGATGACGACCTCCTGCGTCCGCGTGAGCTTGATCTTCATCCAGTGCTCGCTGCGCTCCCCGCCGCGGTACGGCGACCGGCGGTCCTTCACGACGACGCCCTCGAGGTCGTGCTCGCGTGCCACCTCGAGCGCGAGGTCGATGTCGTCGAGCACAGGAGGGACGACCACGGACGGCCCGGCATCGGCGGATACCCGCTCGAGGAGCGCCCGGCGCTCGTGGAGCGGCGTTCCCGTGAGGTCGCGCCCGTCGAGACGGAGGAGGTCGAAGAGGTGGAAGCGGACCGGCGTCCGCGTGCTCTCGCGGGCGACGTCGTCCGGCTGCTCGAGGTGCATGCGGTTCTGCAGCAGCGAGAAGCGGGGGCGCCCGCGCTCGTCGAGCGCGACGATCTCGCCGTCGACGACGGCGTCCCACGCGTCGAGGTGCGTGCGCGCGGCGCCCGAGAGCTCGGGGTACCGTGCGGTGATGTCGGCGCCGGAGCGGCCCGACAGCCGCAGCGCGCCGCCGCGCCACTCGCCGAGCGCGCGCACGCCGTCCCACTTGAACTCGACCCAGGGCGGGTGCCCGAGGCTCCGGGCGAGGCCCGGTGTGCCGTTCACCGCCAGCATGGGGGCGGGCCGCGCGGGAGGCGCCGGGGCCTCGGACTGGCCCTTCGTCCGGTGGAGCAGCCACGTCGACTTCTCGCCATCGCCGTCGGTGCGGATGAGGGCGATGCGCGTGCCGGGGAGCGGCCCGCCCTCGCGCCCGTGCAGCGTGACGATGACCTCGGCGTCCCGCCACTTCTCGGTCTCGTACGTCCCCGTGTCCCACACCGTCATCGTCCCTGCGCCGTATTCGCCGGCGGGGATCGTCCCGTGGAAGCCGAGATAGGAGAGCGGATGGTGCTCCGTCTGCACGGCGAGGTGGTTCCGCGCCGCCGTGTCGGGGATCCCCTTCGGGACGGCCCAGCTCACGAGCACGCCGTCGCGTTCGAGGCGGAGATCCCAGTGCAGCCGGGACGCATGGTGCTCATGCACGACGAAGCGCAGCCCGTCGCCGGGTGCCGCGTCGACGTGGGGGCTGTCGGGAACCGGCTCCGGCGTCCGGTCCGCCGACCGCTTGGCGATGTACGACCCGAGCGGCGCCGCCCGGACGGGCGCGTCGACGGCGGCGAGCGGGTCGCCCATCCGATCGGCGCGGGCCAGCACCTCGGCGAGGTCGAGCTGGCCGAGCGCGGGGTCGTCGAGCTCCTCCCAGGTACGTGGCGCCGCCACCCACGGGCGCGAGCGGCCGCGCAGCGAGTACGGCGCGATGGTCGTCTTCTTCCCGTTGTTCTGGCTCCAGTCGACGAAGACCCGGCCGGCGCGGGCATCCTTGCGCATGGCGCTCACGACGAGGTCGGGATGGTCGGCCTCGAGCGAGCGGGCGAGCTCGTGTGCGAGGGCCGACGCGCGGTCGGAGGGGAGCGGGCGCGGCAGCGCGGCATAGAGGTGGATGCCCTTGCTCCCGCTCGTGACGGGCAGCGGGTCGAGTCCCATGTCGCCGAGGATGCCGCGCACGAGCCGCGCCACCTCGGCGCACTCGGCGAGGCCCGCGCCGGGGCCGGGGTCGAGGTCGAGGACGAGCCGGTCGGCGGGCCCCGGGTCGCCGTCGGGGGCGAACCGCCACTGCGGGACGTGCAGCTCGAGGCTCGCGACCTGGGCCATCCACACCAGGGCGGCGACCTCCTCGACGAGGGGGTACTCCTTCGGGCCCGCGCTATGGCGGATGGCGCGCCGCGGCAGCCAGCGCGGGGCGCCCGGCTCGAGGGCCTTGGCGAAGAACGACTCGCCGGGAGCGTCGTCGGTGCCCACGCCGTCGACCCATCGCTTGCGCGTGACGGGGCGCCCGGCGACGTGGGGGAGCAGCAGCGGCGCGATCCGGGTGTAGTAGCCGATGACGTCGGCCTTCGTCGTGCCCGTCGCGGGGTAGAGCACGCGATCGAGGTTCGACACGCGCAGCCGCCGGCCGTCGATCTCCACCGTCTGCTGCTCCGCGGGCATGCCCCAGGCTATGCGTGCGGCGCGGGATCGCGTCAACCCCTGGTCAGACGGCGCCCGCCGCGGTTCACTGGTGCCATGAGATCGATCTGGAAGGGCGCGCTCACGTTCGGGCTCGTCAACGTGCCCGTCAAGGTGTACGCCGCGACCGAGGATCACGACGTGCCGCTCCACCAGGTCCACGCCGCCGACGGAGGCCGCATCCGCTACCAGCGGCGATGCGAGGTCTGCGGCGAGGTCGTCGCCTACCGCGACATCGACCGGGCGTACGACGACGGCGAGCGCACGGTCGTGCTCACCGACGACGACCTGAAGTCGCTGCCGTCGGAGCGCAGCCGCGAGATCGACGTCGTCGAGTTCGTGCCGAGCGATCAGGTCGACCCCATCGCGTTCGATCGGGCGTACTTCCTCGAGCCCGACTCGTCGTCGCCCAAGTCGTACGCGCTCCTGCGCGAGACGCTCGAGCGCACCGACCGCACCGCCATCGTGCGGTTCTCGCTGCGGCAGAAGACGCGGCTCGCCGCGTTGCGGGTGCGCGACGGCGTGCTCATGCTGCAGACGCTGCTGTGGTCGGACGAGATCCGGCAGGCGTCGTTCCCCGCGCTCGACGAGCCCGTGAAGATCAGCGAGAAGGAGCTGGAGCTGTCGGCGAGCCTCGTCGAGAGCTACTCGTCGGACTTCGACCCGGAGGAGTTCGTCGACGAGTACCAGAAGGAGCTGCGCACGCTCATCGACGCGAAGCTCGAGAAGGGCGACGCCGTCGACACGGAGGCGACCTTCGGCGGGGAGACGGAGGAGGGCGGCGAGGTCATCGACCTCATGGAGGCCCTGCGCGCGAGCGTGGAGCGATCGCGCAAGGCGCGCGGCGCCGCCGACGACGCGAAGACCGACGACGACGAGTCCGAGGAGAAGCCGGCGCGGAAGCCGCGCGGCAAGTCGAAGAAGGCGTCCTGAGTCGCGGCGCTCGGAGCCGAGACGATCGGAGCCGCGGCGCTCAGAAGTCGGGCTTGCCGTCTCCGTCGATGTCGGGGCCGCGCTCGAACACCTCGCGGTCGAGCACGACGTCGTCGGCCGTCGACGCGGGATGCAGGCGCGCTTCGCGGCGCTCGCGCAGGTAGTGCCACAGCACGATGAGCGCGGTGCCCGCGACGGCGGCGAGCAGGATGATGTCGATGTACTCCGTGACGAGGTCGCGCACGAACGGAATGTACGCGATGAGGTAGCCGAACATCGTCAGGCCGAAGCCCCACAGCACGGCGCCGATGAGGTTGTAGAGCGAGTACTTCTTCCAGGGCATGTGGCCGACGCCCGCCGCGACGGGGGCGAAGGTGCGCACGATCGGCACGAAGCGGGCGAGCACGACCGTGATCCCGCCGAACCGCTCGAAGAACGCGTTCGTCCGATCGACGTTCCGACGGCTGAAGAGGCCGGATTCCTTCCGCTCGAACACGGCGGGCCCGCCCTTGTGGCCGATGAGGTACCCGACCTCGCCGCCGATGAACGCGGCGAGGGCGATGAGCCCGCTCACGACCCAGATGTTCACGCCGAACACGTTGCTCGTGTGGGTGAGCAGGCCCGAGATGACGAGGAGCGTGTCGCCGGGGAGCAGGAAGCCCACGAGGAGCCCCGTCTCGGAGAACACGATGAGGCACACGACGAGGAGGGCCCACGGCCCCGCGGCGGCGATGATCGCCTGCGGGTCCAGCCACGGGATGAGTGCGATGTGATGCACGGTGCTCCGGAGGTCGATCGGTCGGCGACGCGGGATCGCGTCTCGTGCGGAAGGCGGGAATCGAACCCGCACGCCCGGAGGCACAGGAACCTAAATCCTGCGTGTCTGCCAGTTTCACCACTCCCGCGGACGCGTTCAGTCTACGGCCGAGGCTGTGCCTCTCCTGTGTCGGCGCGTCACGCCCTCATACCGGAAGATCCGAGCACCTTCTCCACGGCGATCTCGAGCACGACGCGGTCGGGGTTCGCACGCGGAGCGCGGTACCGCGCCGTGTAGAGCGCGACGGCGTCGGCGACGGCCGCTGCGTCGTCGACGACGACGGCGGGCCCCTCGAGCGACAGCCAGCGCGCCCCGTCGACCGTCGTGACGACGGCGCGGCCGGAGCGCGCCGCGTTCACGAACTTCTGGGTCCCGCGGGAGCCGATCACGCGCGCGACGCCGTCGCGGTAGGTCATCCCGACGGGCACGGCATGGACGCGTCCCCTCCTGCCCACGGTGGAGAGCACGGCGAGGTGGCGCTCGGAGAGGAACGCGAGGGCGTCGGAGGAGAGCATGACCCGAGCGTGCCAGACGTCGGCTGTGGATAACTTCGGGGGCGGTGTCGCGATTTCGGACAGGATGGCGCCGTGAGCCCCGTCGTGAGTGCCGTCGCCGATCGTGTGCGCGACCGTCTGCGGGCGGATCGCACCGATCCGTCCACCGCACCCGAGGCCGCGCGCCGGCTCGCCCAGGCGGAGGTGCGGCGCCACAACGACTACGCGCTCGCGCGCGGTCTCGCGATCGTCGACGACGAGCAGGCGGCGGTGCGCGAGGTGCTCGCCGCCGTCACCGGGTACGGCGCGCTGCAGGCGCATCTCGACGACCCCGGCATCGAGGAGATCTGGATCAACGCCCC
Organism: Microbacterium sp. NPDC055683; assembly: GCF_053617895.1. NCBI lineage: Bacteria > Bacillati > Actinomycetota > Actinomycetes > Micrococcales > Microbacteriaceae > Microbacterium > Microbacterium sp. NPDC055683. Next base: position 49,213 of record NZ_JBSHGQ010000006.1, read on the forward strand.
CGACCGCGTGTTCGCTGCCCGCGACGGCGTGACGGAGCGGCTCCCGCTGTCGCTCACGGAGGCTGCCGTGCGCGACCTCGTCGAGCGCATGCTCCACGCGACCGGCCGTCGCGTGGACCTCTCCCAGCCCTTCGTGGACGCGGCCCTCCCCGACGGATCGCGCCTCCACGTCGTCCTGGGCGGCATCGCGCGCCGGCACTGGGCCGTCAACATCCGCAAGTTCCTCCCGACCGTGCGCACGCTCGAGCACCTCGTCGCGATCGGATCGCTCTCGGAGGACGCCGAGGCCATCCTGCGGGGCGCGATGGCGGAGGGGAGGAGCGTGCTCGTGTCGGGCGCCACGCATGCGGGGAAGACGACACTGCTCGGCGCGCTCATCGCGGCGAGCCCGCCCGGCCATCGCATCATCACGGTCGAGGAGACGTTCGAGCTGGGCGTCGACGCCCCCGACCTCGTCGCCCTGCAGGGACGCCAGCCCAGCCTCGAGGGGACGGGCGAGATCACGCTCCGCCGCCTCGTGAAGGAGGCGCTGCGCATGCGGCCCGACCGCCTCGTCGTGGGCGAAGTGCGCGACGCAGAAGCCCTCGACCTCCTGCTCGCCCTGAACACGGGCATCCCGGGCGCCGCGACCATCCACGCGAACTCCGCGGAGCACGCGCTCGCCAAGCTCGCCGCTCTCCCGCTGCTCGCGGGGCGCAACATCGACCGCGCGTTCGTGCTTCCGGCCATCGCCACAAGCGTCGATCTGGTCGTGCACTGCCAGCGCGCCGCCGATGGGCGTCGCCGCGTGCAGGAGATCATCGCGCCGACCGGTCGCCTCGTCGACGACGCCCCCGAGACGCGCGCCGTCTACCGGACGGGGGAGCGATGGCGGTGATCGTGCTCCTCGGCGTCGCGCTCGCCGCAGGCGTCCTGCTCGCCCTCTCGCCGTGGCTGTGGCCGACGGGGCTCCCGATGACGTCGCGCAGGGCGCCGCGGATCGAGGCGCTCCTCGAGGAGGCCGGCTTCGCGCACGTCGCGCCGCGGGTCCTGGTACTCGCCTCCGCCGCGGCGGCCGTCCTCGGCGCGGCGGCCGTGTGGCTGGCGACGTCCGTCCCCGCCCTCGCCCTCCTCTCGGCGGTCGCGGCGGGGGCGGCGCCCGCCCTCCAGCTCCGCTCGCGCGCGCAGCGGCTCGTGCGGGCTCGCCGCGCACTGTGGCCCGACGTGTGCGACCTCCTCGTCTCGTCGGTGCGGGCGGGGATGTCGCTGCCCGACGCGGTGTCGAGCCTCGCGCGCTCGGCCCCCGCCGGCCTGCGTCACGCCTTCGCGGGGTTCGAGCACGACATGGCGGCGTCCGGAAGCTTCGAGTCCAGCGCCGACCGGCTGAAGACCGCGCTCGCCGATCCCATGGCCGACCGCATCGTCGAGACGCTCCGGATGGCGCGGCAGGTCGGCGGCACGGAGCTCGCCCCCGTCCTGCGCGCGCTGTCCGCCTCCGTCCGGGCCGACGCGGCGCTGCGCGCCGAGGTGGAGGCACGGCAGTCGTGGACGCGCGGCGCCGCCGTGCTGGGCGTGTCGGCGCCGTGGGTGATCGTCGCGCTCCTGTCGCTGCGCCCGGAGGGGGCCGAGGCGTACACGAGCCCGGAGGGCGTCATGCTCCTCCTCGCCGGCGCTGCCGTCTCGGTGGTCGCCTTCCGCGTCATGCTGCGGATCGGCCGACTTCCGGAGACGCGGAGGTGGTTCGCATGACCTGGGCCACCGATGCGGCGCTGGGCCTCCTCCTCGGCGGGGCGTTCGGCACGGGCGCGTGGGCGCTCCTCATGCTCGCGCCGCGCTGGAGCGCGCCGGGCCTCGCTCGCCGCATCGCGCCGTATGTCCGCGATGTGACGGACGCGGCGGGGACGACCGTCCGCACCTCGGTCACGGATCCCGGAGCAGCGCTCGTCGGCGTCGCGCGAGCCGCGTGGGCGGCGTGCCAGGAGCGCCTCGCCGCACTCCTCGGAGGGACCGACGGCATCGCCCGCCGGCTCGCGCAGGCCGGCCGCGACACCGACGTCGCGGCCTTCCGGGGACGCCAGCTCGCGGCGGCGCTCGCCGGCACGGCCGGAGGCGGCGCGGTCGTCGTCGTGCTCGCGCTCGCCGGCGCCGCGACGGCGCAGGCGCTCGCCCTCCCTGTCGCGGGAGCGGTCGCGGGCGCGCTCGGAGCCGACCTCCTCCTCGGCGCGCGGGCCAGGGCGCGGATGGAGCGCATCGGCGACGAGCTCCCCACGGTGCTCGACTTCCTCGCGCTGTGCCTCTCGGCGGGGGAGGGGATCTTCGACAGCATCGCGCGCGTCGCGATGCTCGGGAGCGGCGAGCTGTCCCTCGAACTGCGCCGCGTCGTCGTCGACGTCCGCACCGGGTCGACGCTCCCCGACGCGCTCGCCGCGCTGGCTCGCCGCCTCCCGTCGCCGGCGCTGGACCGCGCCGTCGAGCACCTCGTCGCGGCGATCGACCGCGGGTCGCCGCTCGCCCAGACGCTGCAGGCGCAGGCCTCCGACGCCCGCGAGGACGCGAAGCGCGCGCTCATCGAGAAGGCGGGGCGCAAGGAGATCCTCATGCTCCTCCCGCTCGTCTTCGGCCTGCTGCCTCTCAGCGTCCTGTTCGCCGTATTCCCCGGAATCGTCATGCTGCGCCTCGGCATCGGCTGAGCGCTCGAGAAAGGAAAACCCATGAGCATCACCGAGATGGTCGTCCGCGCGCGCACCGCGTGGGGAGACGTGCTCCACGATCTCGACCGCGACGAGCGCGGCGACGTGCCCGGTTGGGTCCTCATCACCCTGATGTCTGCCGGGCTCGTCGTCCTCATCTGGGCGCTCGCGGGCCCCGCGCTCACGGGGCTCTTCGAACGCGCCATCTCCAGCGTCAACGGGATCTGACGGTGGCGGTCGTCGCGATCCGCGACGACGAGCGCGGGTCGGCGGTCGTCGAGTTCGTCCTCGTCGGCGCGCTCCTCACCGTGCTGACCCTCGCGGTCCTCCAGCTCGGCATCGCCGTGCACGTGCGCAACATGATCCACGACGCCGCGGTCGAGGGCGCCTACCACGCCGCCCTCGCCGACGTGGGAGCGGAGGGCGGCGTCGCCCGGACGAGGGCCGTCATCGCGCGCGCGGTCGGCGCCGGCTATGCGCAGGATGTCACGGCGCGGTACGACGGGCACGACGTCCTCGTCACGGTGCGCGCCGCCATCCCCGTCGTGGGCCTCATCGGCGTGCCCGGCACGTGGGAGGTGACCGCGCGTGCTCCCGTCGAGACGATCGGATGATCCCGCGGACGAGCGCGGGTCGGCCGCTCTGGAGTTCCTCGTGGGCGGGCTCCTGCTCCTCGTCCCGCTCGCGTACCTCGTCGTGACGCTCGGGAGCGTGCAGGAGCACGCCCTCGGCGTGGAGGCCGCCGCACGGCACACCGCCCACGTTCTCGCGCGCTCGGACGGCCACGTCGAGGGCATCGGCGAGGTGCAGCGCGTCATCGCGGCCGTCGCCGTCGAGTACGGCATGGACCCCGCCGTGCTCGAGGTCGCCGTCACGTGCCCCGGCGCGCACAGCGGATGCCCCGAGCCCGGGGCGACGGTCGTCGTCACCATCGCCGCGCAGGTGCCGCTGCCGTTCATCCCTCCGGTCCTCGGGCTCGACCAGCTCGCCTCGTTCCCCGTCGAGGCGACCTCCGCGCAGCGGGTGTCGCGGTTCTGGGACGGCTCGTGAGGTCGCCCCGTGTCGACGAGGGCGGCAGCATCCTGCCTCTCGTCATCGGATACGCGGTTCTCGCGATCGCGCTCATCGTCGTGTGCGTCGATGCCACGGCCCTCCATCTCGCGCAGAAGCGCCTCGACGCGCTCGCCGCTTCGGCAGCGCTCGCCGCAGCCGACGGCTTCGCGCTCTCCGTCGAGGGCGGCGCCGTGCGCGCCCGCCTCGACGACGCGCGCGTGGCAGAGCAGGCAGCCGCCTTCCTCGCCGCGACGGGCGACGGCGCCGCGCTCGTCTCTGCGGAGGCTCCCGACGGCGTCTCGGCGCGCGTCACCGTCGCGACGGCGTGGCATGCCCCGATCGTGAGCGCGTTCGTGCCCGGCGGCATCCCCCTGCACGCGACCGCCACGAGCCGAACGGGCCTCGAATGACGCGACCCGCGTAACGGAACGGGCCGCGGCGCGTCTCATGCACGGAGACTCCCGCCGAGAGGAACGACATGGACCCCCACAGCACCGGCTCGTGGCCCCTGCCCGCAGCCGTCGAGACCGAGACCGACCCGCCCGCCCGTCTCGTCGTCGCCCTCACGAGCGCGGCCGTCGTCGCGGTCGCGCTCGCCGCGGCGACGGCGATCGTCGTCATCGTGTCGGTCTGAGCGCCGTCACCGCCTGCGCGGAGGCGCGTAGCGCGGCACGTACCGGAGGAACGCGCCAGCGCCGACGAGCCCGATGACCCCCACGACCGCCGTCGCGACCGGCAGCGACGCCGCGGCCGTGATCGCCGACACGGCGAGCGGCGTGAGCGCCGCTCCGCCGTCGGTCAGCGTGCGCCACGAGCCGAGGAACGGCGCCGGATCGGTCTTCGGAGCGACGTCGGCGCCGAGCGTCAGCAGGATGCCCGACGAGAGCCCGTTGCCGACGCCGATGACGAGGGCGAGCACGCCGAACCACATCACCGATGTGTCGAGGTCGTGCGTGAACGCGAGCGCGCCGAACCCCGCGCCCATGAGCAGCATCGCCGGGACGGCGGCCCACAGTCGGCCGAAGCGGTCCATGACCTGCCCGCTCACGTAGAACAGCGAGAACTCCACGGCGCCCGCGACGCCCACGACGAGCACGAGCGTCTGCGAGTCGAGGCCGATCGACACGCCCCACAGCGGCAGCACCGCCTGCCGCGCCGACCGCACGGCCGAGAGCGAGGCCGCCGTCGTCCCGAGCCGGGCGAGCAGCCCGCGGAACCGCCACATCGTGCGCAGCACGCCGACGCGCTTCGCCTCACCCGACCGGGCTGTCGGCACGGCGCCCGTGACGGGCTCGCCCGTGTCCTCCGCCCCATCGGGGGCGACGTCCCCATCGGACGGCGCCCCGGCCATCCGCTCCGCCTCGAGCGCCTTCTGCTCCGGATCGGGGCCGAATGCGACGAGCGCCGCCACGCCCAGCAGGCACGCCCCGAAGAACCACACCGAGGCGATCTCGTCGCCGAAGAGGGCCAGCAGCCCCGCCGAGACGAACGGCCCCGTGAATCCGCCGAGCCGGAACGATCCGCCGACGAGGGCGAGCGCACGCGCGCGGTAGCGGTACGGCACGCGCGTCGTCATGAAGGTGTGGCGCGCGACCGCGAACGACGACGCGCAGAACCCGAGGAGGAAGACCGACAGGCCCAGCACTCCGATGCTCGGCGCGATGAGCATGCCGGTGATGCCCGCGAGCGACGCGAGCGCGGCGATGAGCATCGTCCAGCGCTCGCCGACGCGCGACACGAGCCATCCGGCGGGGATGTTGCCTGCCAGCTGCCCGACGACGATGGCGGCCGAGATGAGCGCCGCCACCGCGAGGTCCGCGCCCTGCCGCGCTGCGAGCGCCGGCAGGAGCGGCAGGATGGCACCCTGCCCGAGCGAGTAGAGGGCCGTCGGGCCGTACACCATGGGGGCGTAGCGCCGGAGCGCGTCGAACCCGGCGTCGTCGGATCCGGTTCGCATGCTCATCGCCCACCAACTTACGCCCCGCGGCAGGATAGGCTGGATCGTCATGCTTGAGTTCGATCCTTCCGCCGAGATCCAGGCGCTGCGCACCACGTTCGACAACATCCGCGAGGTGGTGGACGTCGACGCCGTGCGCGCCGACATCGCGCGCCTGGAGCAGGAGGCGGCCGCCCCCGGGTTGTGGGACGACACCGCCAACGCGCAGAAGGTCACCAGCGCGCTGAGCCACCGTCAGTCCGACCTCGCGCGCATCACGGCCGTCGAGCGCCGCCTCGACGACCTCGAGGTGCTCGTCGAGCTCGCCAACGAGATGGGCGACGAGGACTCCGTCGCCGAGGCGCAGAAGGAGATCGCCGACCTCGAGCGCGTCATCGGCGACCTCGAGGTGAAGACCCTCCTCGACGGCGAGTACGACGAGCGCTCAGCCGTCGTCACGATCCGCTCCGGCGCGGGCGGCGACGACGCGACCGACTTCGCCGAGATGCTCATGCGCATGTACCTGCGCTGGGCGGAGCGCAACAAGTACCCCGTGAAGGTCATGGACACGTCGTACGCGGAGGGCGCCGGCATCAAGTCGGCCACCTTCGAGGTCGACGCGCCGTACGCCTACGGCATCCTCTCCGTCGAGGCCGGCACGCACCGGCTCGCGCGCATCAGCCCGTTCGGCTCCGCCGACAAGCGCCAGACGAGCTTCGCGGCCGTCGAAGTCATCCCCGTCATGGAGGAGGCGCAGGAGGTCGAGATCCCGGAGAACGACATCCGCGTCGACGTCTTCCGCTCCTCGGGCCCCGGCGGCCAGTCGGTCAACACGACCGACTCCGCCGTCCGCATCACGCACCTCCCGTCGGGCATCGTCGTGTCGATGCAGAACGAGAAGTCGCAGATCCAGAACCGCGCCGCCGCCATGCGCGTCCTCCAGACGCGCCTGCTCCTCCTCCAGCGCGAGGAGGAGGCCGCGAAGAAGAAGGAGCTCGCCGGCACCATCACGGCGAGCTGGGGCGACCAGATGCGGTCGTACTTCCTCTACGGCCAGCAGCTCGTGAAGGACCTGCGCACGGGCTACGAGGTCGGCAACCCCGCCGTGGTGTTCGACGGCGACATCGACGGCCTCATCAACGCGGGCATCCGCTGGCGCAAGCGCAAGGTCGAGGACTGAGCCTCTGACGCCGGGCCGACGCCCGGCGTTCACATCGCATCGGCCGCGGCGTCCGCGTCCGTTCACCGCGGGCGGCGACGCTCGCAGCCGTGAGCCGTCTCCGGGGCCCCGCGCGGGGCCGCGCCCTCGCCGTCCTCCTCCTCGCCGTGATCGCGGCCCCCGCCTGCGCGACCCCCGCGCCGCCCGTCGCGGCGCAGAGCACGGGCGACATCGTCATCGACGAGGTCGCCGCGGGCACCTCCGCTGATCCCGACGCCTCGTCCGTCGAGCTGCGGAACCTCTCCGCCCACGCCGTCGACCTGTCCGGATGGCGCCTGTACCGCTGCACGGGAGAGGGCACCCGGCTCGGCGAGTCCGAGGTCGAGACCGACCTCGCGGGCGTCGTCCTCGCCGCGGGCGATCGCCTCGTCATCGGCTCGGCAGGCGGCGACCGCGCGCTGCGGGGGCCGTTCTCGGCGGATGGCTACGGGCTGGTCCTGGAGGACGCCCGGCACGTGCCCGTGGACGCGTTCGCCGCCTATCCGCGGGCGCCGTGGCCCACCGACAGCGAGTGCGGGGCGCACGGCACCGTCTCCAACACGCTCGCCGCGGGGCTCGACGAGAGCTGGCAGCGCATCGCGCGCACGGGTGATCCCGACGTCGACTGGGTGCGCACCCGCTCGACGCCGGGCGCATCGGCGGCGGCCGTGCCCGCCGCCACCGCGCCATCCGTCGTCATCGCCGAGATCGCGCCCGCGGGTCCTGCCGCGGCCGACGACGACGTCGTCGAGCTCGCCAACGCGACGGATGCCGCGGTCGACCTCTCGGGCTGGAGCCTCTACCGGTGCACGCGCGACGGCTCGCTCACGGCCGGCACCCGTCAGATCGTCTTCGCCGACGGCACGGCGATCGAGCCCGGCGAGCGCCTCGTCGTCGGCGGGCCGGGATACGCCGGCGCCGCCGACGTCCGCACCGCGACATCGCTCGCCGACACCGTCTCGGGCGCCCTCCTCGTGACCGAGGACGGTGCGCGCGTAGACGGCGTGACGATCTCGGCCCACGCCGACACGGCCTGCCAGACGGGCGACGAGAAGCTCCCGGCCGTGCTCGATCACCGCACAGGGGAGAGCTGGCAGCGGGCGGACGGCACGGGCGACTGGATCGTCGCTCCGCGCACGCCCGGCGAGCGGAACGCCGACGCCGACAGCCGCGTCGCGACCGCCTTCGCCTATCCCGCGGAGCCGGGTGTCGCGATCAGCGAGATCGCCACCGACCCGGTCGTGGCCGAGCTCGATGCGCCCCGGAACCTCGTCGAGCTCGCGAACTACAGCACGGAGCCGGTCGCGATCGGCGGATGGCGGCTCATCGGCTGCGACGCCGACGGCTTCCGCGAGCGCGAGGTGCTCGCGGAGATCCCCGCGGGCGAACGGCTCGCCCCCGGCGCGACCTGGACGGCGACGGCGGAGGACGGCCTCGCTCATCCGCTCGGCTATCAGGGGTCGGGCGTGTGGCTGGAGGACGCGGAGGGCGCCCGCGTCGACAGCGTCGGGATCTTCCACGCCAACGAGCTCGACGCGCCCGTCGACGTCGCGAGCCCCTGCACCAAGGGGCTCGCGCTCTCGACCTTCGGCGTCGACCGGCTCGCGGGGGAGACGTGGCAGCGCGCGGCCTTCACGGGCGACGACGCGACCGACTTCGTCGCCGCTCGGGCGACGCCCGATGCGGCGACGCTGCGCGAGCGGGCCGACGTCCTGAGCGTCGGAGCGCGGGAGCGCATCGCCGCGACCGTGCCCGCGACGGCGGTCGACGAGGAGCCGACGCCGACGGACGCATCGGTGGACGGCATCGACGCGGCGATCACGGCGATCTGGGCGGGAGCGTCGGACGGACCGCTCGCCGGGCGGACCGGTGCGGACGAGCGGCAGCTCGACACCGCTGCCGCCGCGCTCGACGCCGCCGACGACGCGTGGGCGCATCCGTTCCTGCGGTTCGAGCTCGCGGCCGGCTCCTCCGGTCGCGTCGCGTGGTCCGGTGTCGTCACGGGCCCCGCTCCCGTGCGGCTGTCGGCATGGACGCACGGCGGATGGCGCGCACTCGACGAGCGGACGGCATCCGCCGACGGCACGGTGACGCTGGCGGGCAAACTCCCCTCCGGTGCGGACGCCGTGCTCGTACAGGTCGTGCCGCGCACCGCGGCCATCCGCGACGCCGCCGACGGGCTCGCTGACCCGTCGGACTACGATCTCGCCCTCAGCCACGTGACCGACACCCAGTACCTCACGGAGGCGCATCCGGCCGTCGCGCTCGAGCAGGCGGCCTGGATCGCCGCGAACGCCGAGGCGCGGCGCATCGCCTTCGCCGTGCACACGGGAGACCTCGTGCAGAACTGGGTCGACGCGGGGCAGGACCCGGCGAGAGCGGAGCGCGAGTTCGCGCTCGCCTCCGCTGCCCAGGCCGTCATCGAGGGAGCGGGAGTGCCCGTGAGCACGCTGCCGGGAAACCACGACAGCAAGCGCGGCGCCACCGTCGACCTGTACAACGACTGGTTCGGCCCGGACCGGTACGCCGACGACCCCGCCTTCGGCGGCGCCATCGCGCCCGACGACGCGAGCGCGAGCTGGTCGTCGTTCACGGCGGCGGGCGCGGAGTTCGTCGTGCTCTCGCTGCCCTACGCGTACGGGGAGCGGGAGCTCGCCTGGGCGGAGGGGGTCGTCGCCGGCCATCCGCGCGCCAACGTCGTCGTCGCGACGCACGAGCACCTGCTGCCGGAGGACGGCTCAGCCGAGGCGGAGCGCGCCACCTCCACCCGCTGGGTGTCGCGCGCCGACGAGCTGTGGGAGCGCATCGTGGCGCCGAACCGCAACGTCGTGCTCGTGCTCTCCGGGCACTACCACGGGCTCGCGCGCATCGAGACGGCCGACGCGGGAGGCATCCCCGGACACGACGTCGTCGAGATCCTCGGGGACTACCAGGAGTTCCGCACGTCGACCGGCATGCGCGCGACGGGGTTCCAGAGGATCCTCCAGGTGGCGGTCGCGTCCGGCGAGATCGCCGTCGACACGCTCTCGACGACGCTCGGGGAGCGGACGAGCGCCCCCTACGACTACCCGCAGGCCGTCGAGGACGACGGGCGGGACACGACGGGCTCGTCGGATCGGCCGTGGCGGATCGTCGCGGAGGGCCTCCAAGGGCGGTACGACGCCGCAGACGACGACTTCCGCGTGACGGTCCGGCTGCAGTACGCCAAGGGCCTCGAGACGAGCGGAATCGTCCTGGACTGAGCTTGTACGCTGGCAGCATGCCGTCGCGCGAAGATGACGCCCTCTCCTGGGAGGGCGACGACGACCCCACCCTCCGCCCCGGCGGCGAGACGCCGTCGACGGGCGCGTCGGACGACGCACCGGCGCTGCCCGCAGGATGGCACGCGGTCGGCGCCGGCAGCGAGACTCTTCCTGAGAAGGCTCCGGCCGAACCGGCCCCGGCACAGGGTCTCGGGAACGTCGCCCTGGTCTCCCTCGGCCTGCTCGGCGGGGTCTACCTCTTCTGGACGATCGGATGGGTCCTCGGGACCACTCGCCTCGCGGCGTGGGTGCAGTCCGGCACCGACGCCGTGGCCGACGTCATGTTCCAGGCGAGCATGTGGCTCGCGATCGCGACGCCCGCCGCCTGGTTCGCGGCGGTCCTCGTCCTGACCCGCCGCGCGGCGACCTGGAAGCGCATCGTGCTCCTGCTCGCGGGAGCCGTCGTGCTCGTGCCGTGGCCCTTCCTCATGTCCGGGTCGTTCATCGTGGTGGGAGCGTGACGCGCATGGCCGTGCAGACCCCGAAGAAGCGCACGCCCGTCTGGGTCGTGTCGGCCGTCGCCGGCGCGTTCGGGCTGCTCTACGCGTACGCCGTGTGGAGCGGCGTGTCGTACCTCGTGCTCTACGCGCAGATCGCGAGCCAGTACGGCACCTCGCTCACGCCCATGGCGGCCGTCGTCCTCGTGCTCGCCATCGCCGTCCCCGTCGTGCTGTTCTTCGTCGCACTGTTCGCGGGGATGCGCCGCGGTGGCGCGGCGCTCGCCCTCCTCCTCGCCGGCGGCCTCATGCTCACGGCCGTCTACTGGATGAACGCGCAGGCGTACACCGCGTCGACGGCGTTCCTCGCCGTCTGAGCATCATCGCCCGCCGCGCGCGTCGGGTCGTGCCGCCGCCCTCCGATAGAGTGGGGCCGTCGCGCCCCCACGGCGTGTGGCGCGCAGCCCCGCCCCCGCGCGCCCGCGCACATACGCATCGAAGGATCCACCCGTGCCGAAGCCCGTCGTGCTCATCGCCGAAGAACTGTCCCCCGCAACGATCGAGGCGCTCGGCCCCGACTTCGACATCCGCCATGTGGACGGGACCGACCGCCCCGCCCTGTTCGACGCCCTGAGCGACGCCGACGCCATCCTCATCCGCTCGGCGACGAAGGTCGACGAGGAGGCACTCGCGCACGCGCCGAAGCTCAAGGTCGTCGCCCGCGCGGGCGTGGGCCTCGACAACGTCGACATCAAGGCCGCGACGACGGCCGGAGTCATGGTCGTCAACGCGCCGACGTCGAACATCATCTCCGCCGCAGAGCTCACGTGCGGGCACATCCTGAGCCTCGCCCGCCACATCCCGGCCGCGCGCGCCTCGCTCGGAGCGGGGGAGTGGAAGCGCAGCGCCTACACGGGGACGGAGCTCTTCGAGAAGACGCTCGGCGTCGTCGGCCTCGGCCGCATCGGCGCGCTCGTCGCCGCCCGCATGCAGGGCTTCGGGATGCGCGTCGTCGCCTTCGACCCCTACGTCACCTCGGCGCGCGCCCAGCAGCTCGGCGTCGAGCTGCTGAGCCTCGACGAGCTCGTCGCGCAGGCCGACTTCCTCACGATCCACATGCCGAAGACGCCCGAGACGACGGGCATGATCGGCGCGGCCCAGCTGAAGGCCATGAAGCCGACGGCGTACGTCGTGAACGTCGCCCGCGGCGGCCTCATCGACGAGGCGGCGCTCACGGAGGCGCTCGCGGCGGGGGAGATCGCGGGAGCCGGCCTCGACGTCTTCACGAGCGAGCCGCCGGCCGACACCTCGCTCACGGGACTCCCCAACGTGGTCGCGACGCCGCACCTCGGCGCGTCGACCGACGAGGCGCAGGAGAAGGCGGGCGTCTCGGTCGCGAAGTCGGTCAAGCTCGCGCTCGAAGGCGACCTCGTCCCCGACGCGGTCAACGTCGCCGGCGGCGTCATCGACCCGTTCGTGCGCCCCGGCATCGCGCTCGTCGAGAAGCTCGGCCAGGTGTTCAGCGGCCTCGCGACCTCGGCGCTCACGAGCCTCGACATCGAGGTGCGCGGCGAGCTCGCCGACTACGACGTGAGCGTCTACCGCCTGGCGGCGCTCAAGGGAGTGCTCTCGAACGTGGTGAGCGAGAACGTCTCCTACGTCAACGCCCCCCTCTTCGCCGAGCAGCGCGGCATCGAGACGCGTCTCATCGTCGAGAAGGAGAGCCCCGAGTACCGCAACATCACCATCCTGCGCGGAGCCCTCTCCGACGGCACGGTGCTCACAGTGGCGGGCACGCTCGCCGGGACGCGCATGGTGCAGAAGATCGTCGGCATCAACGGCCACGAGGTCGAGGTGCCGATCGACCGCCACCACGTCGTCATGCTGTACACCGACCGCCCCGGCATCGTCGCTGTCTACGGGCAGCGGTTCGGCGAGGCGGGGATCAACATCGCGGGCATGCAGATCGCACGCCGCGAGGCGGGCGGTCAGGCGCTGTCCGTGCTCACGGTCGACTCGCGTGTGCCTGACGAGCTGCTCGCCGAGGTGGGTGCCGCGATCGACGCGTCGGTCATCCGCCAGATCGAGATCTCCGAGGTCTGACGCTCCGACCGCGACGCGCCCCCGAGCCCAGGCTCAGGGGCGCGTCGCTGTCTGCACGAGCGCGATGAGCGCGTCGAGCGCCGCGCCCGTCGGAACCGGCCCCGGCACGTCGTTGAGCAGCGCGGAGTTGATGTAGAGGCCGTCGCTCAGCAGCAGGACGAGATCGAGGGCGGCCTGATCGCGCACGTGCGGCCGGATGGCCTCCGCCCACGCCTCGCGCAGCTCGGCCAGTGCGGCGGTCGCCTTCGCGTCGCCGCCGTGCGCGAGCCTGCCCGCCGCCGAGATGGCGCGGTCGAAGGCGCTGCCGACATGGCCCGAGGTCGCGAGGAAGTAGTCGACGGGGCCCGACGGCGCCGCCTGCATGGCCTCCAGGTCGTCGGCCGCGAGCGCCCGCAGGCGGTCGAGCAGGCCCGTGTCGAGTGCGTCGCGCGAGCCGAAGTGGTAGAGCAGGCCGCCCTTGGAGACGCCGGCTCTGCGGGCGACGGCGTCGAGGGTGGCGGCCCGTGCGCCGTCCTCGAGGAGGATCGCCTCGAACGCATCGAGGACCTTGTCGCGGGCGCGCGGCGGTCGGCTCATGCCGACGAGCCTCTCACGTCGCCGCTCAGCGGGTGCACAGCCATCCCAGTTACTGTACCATCTGGACGGTATAGAAACGGATGGCGGCATGAGCACCACGACGCAGACGACCACGACCCCGATCGCGCACGAGCGCGTCGGATGGCGCGCCTGGGCGGCGCTCGCCGTGCTGATGCTCCCCGTGCTCCTCGTGTCGATCGACAACACGATCCTCAACTTCGCCCTGCCGGCGATCGCGCGCGACCTCGAGCCGACGGCCGCCGAGCAGCTCTGGATCATCGACGCGTACTCGCTCGTGCTCGCGGGACTGCTCGTCACGATGGGCTCGTTCGGCGACCGCTTCGGGCGGCGCCGTCTCCTGCTCATCGGAGCCGTCGGGTTCACCGCGGTGTCGGTGCTCGCGGCCTTCGCGCCGACGGCGGGATGGCTCATCGCGGCGCGCGCGGGCATGGGCCTGTTCGGCGCGACGCTCATGCCGTCGACCATGTCGCTGCTGCGGTCGATCTTCCCGAACCGCGACCAGCGGCGCATCGCCGTGGCGGTCTGGGCGGGCATGTTCTCCGCCGGCGGCGCGCTCGGCCCCATCGTGGGCGGCTTCCTCATCGAGCACTTCCCGTGGCAGAGCGTCTTCCTGCTCGCCGTGCCGATGCTCGTGCTCCTCCTCGTGCTCGCGCCGTTCCTCGTCGCCGAGAGCCGCGACCCGCACCCCGGCCGCATCGACCTCGCGAGCATCGTGCTGTCGATGCTCGCGCTCGGGCCCGTCGCCTACGGCATCAAGGAGATCGCCGTGCACGGCGCCGCTGGCGTGCTGCCCCTGGCGATCGGCGCGGTGTTCGGATGGCTCTTCGTGCGGCGTCAGCGCCGCATGGCCCAGCCGATGCTCGACATGTCGCTGTTCCGACGTGCGGCGTTCAGCGGCTCGCTCCTCGTCAACCTGTTCAGCGTCATCGCGATGGTCGGGTTCCTCTACTTCGTCTCCCAGCACCTGCAGATGATCGTGGGGCTGAGCCCGATCGAGGCGGGCCTCGCGCTCCTCCCCGGCGCGATCACCTCCATCGCCGGCGGGTTCGCCGTCACGCCCATCGCCCGGCGCGTGCGGGCGTCCGTCGTCATCCCGGTCGCGCTCGTGCTCTCGTTCGCGGCGTACCTCATCGTGGCGTTCGCAGGCGCCCACGACGTCGGGATGCTCATCGTGGGCTTCGCGCTCCTGGGTGCGGGGATCGGCGCGGCGGAGACCGTGTCCGGCGAGCTCATCCTCGCCAACGCGCCGGTCGAGAAGGCGGGCGCCGCGAGCGCGGTGTCGGAGACCGCGTACGAGCTCGGGGCGGTGCTCGGCACCTCGATCCTCGGCGGCATCCTCACGGCGTGGTATCGCGGCGCGCTCGTCGTGCCGGACGGCGTGCCCGCAGAGCTCGCCGCTCACGCCCAGGAGACACTCGCGGGCGCCGTCAACGCGGCGCAGACGATCGGCGGCACCACGGGCGATGCGCTGCAGGCGGCCGCCGCCGCGGCGTTCGACGGGGGCGTCACGGTGACCTCGCTCATCGGCGCCGGCCTCGTCGTGCTGGCGATGGCGATCGCGGCGACTACCCTGGGAGGACGCCGCGACCGCGCTCCGCGCTGAGCCCCTCGCGGCGGATGAGAACTGCCGAAGGAGAGCAATGCCGCGCGTCGTGAAACTGGCCGTCATCCCGGGTGACGGGATCGGCCCCGAGGTCATCGCCGAAGCCGAGAAGGTGCTCGACGCCGTGACGGAGGGGGGCGACGTCTCCTTCGAGAAGACCCGCTTCTCGCTCGGCGCCGGCCGCTTCCTCGAGACGGGCGACACCCTCACCGACGACGACCTCTCGGCCATCGCCCGGCACGACGCGATCCTCCTCGGCGCCGTCGGCGGGGTGCCGGGCGACCCCCGCCTCAAGGATGCCAACATCGAGCGAGGGCTGCTGCTGCGGCTGCGCTTCGCGCTCGACCACTACGTCAACCTCCGGCCGTCGAAGCTCTACACGGGTCAGGCGGGGCCGCTCGCCGAGCCGGGCGACATCGACTTCGTCGTCGTGCGCGAGGGCACGGAGGGGCCCTATGTCGGCAACGGCGGGGCCATCCGTCAGGGCACGCCCCACGAGGTCGCCAACGAGACGAGCGTCAACACGGCGTACGGCGTCGAGCGCGTCGTGCGGTACGCGTTCGACCTCGCCGAGCGCCGCGACAGGCGGCTCACGCTCGTGCACAAGACGAACGTCCTCGTGAACGCCGGGTCGCTGTGGAAGCGGATCGTCGACGAGGTGGCGGGGGAGCACCCCGACGTGGCCGTAGACTATCTGCACGTCGACGCCGCGACGATCTTCCTGGTCACGAACCCGGGTCGCTTCGACGTCATCGTCACCGACAACCTCTTCGGCGACATCCTCACAGACCTGGCCGGCGCCGTCACCGGTGGCATCGGCCTGGCAGCCTCGGGCAACATCAACCCCGACGGCGCCTTCCCCTCGATGTTCGAGCCCGTGCACGGCTCGGCCCCCGACATCGCAGGCTCTCAGAAGGCCGACCCCACCGCGGCGATCGGCTCCGTCGCGCTCCTCCTCGACCACCTCGGCCTCCGCGAGGAGGCGGGTCGCGTGTCGCGCGCGATCGAGGAGGACATCGCCGACCGATCGGGCTCGCGCTCGACGTCCGAGATCGGCGACGCCATCGCCGCCCGTGCTCGGACGATCCGCTGACGGCCCCGGCTGAACCCACACGGCAGAACACTCACCGTGCAGACAGGAACACACTCATGACCGACACCTCCGCACTCGACTTCGCCGTGACGAAGAACCTCGCGGCTGCATCGCCCGCGCAGCGCGCGCAGCTGCTCGAGGACCCCGGCTTCGGCACCGTCTTCACCGACCACATGGTCGACATCTGCTGGTCGGAGAAGGGCGGATGGCACCGCCCGCGCGTGCAGCCGTACGGCCCCATCAGCCTGTCTCCCGCCGCGGCCGTGCTGCACTACGCGCAGGAGATCTTCGAGGGGCTGAAGGCGTACCGCCATGCGGACGGCGGCATCTACAGCTTCCGCCCCGAGCAGAACGCCCTGCGCCTGCAGCGCAGCGCGCGACGACTCGCGATGCCGGAGCTCCCCGTGGAGCACTTCCTGCAGTCGCTGCGCGAGCTCATCGCCGTCGACGGGGCATGGGTGCCGGAGGGGGAGGGGCAGACCCTCTACCTGCGTCCGTTCATGTTCGCGAAGGAGGCCTTCCTCGGCGTCCGCCCGGCGCACAAGTACGCGTACTACCTCATCGCCAGCCCGGCGGGGTCGTACTTCACGGGCGGCGTGAAGCCGGTCTCGATCTGGCTCAGCGAGAACTATGCCCGCGCCGCGAAGGGCGGGACGGGCGCCGCGAAGACGGGCGGCAACTACGCCGCGAGCCTGCTGCCCCAGTCGGAGGCGTATGAGCAGGGTTGCGACCAGGTCGTGTTCCTCGACGCCGACGGCAACATCGAGGAGCTCGGCGGCATGAACATCGTGTTCGTGAAGAAGGACGGCACCCTCGTCACGCCCGCATCAGAGACGATCCTCGATGGCATCACGCGCAACTCGCTGCTCGAGCTCGCCGAGGCGCGCGGGCATGCGGTGGAGCGCAGGGCCGTGTCGCTCGAGGAGTGGCGGGACGGCGTCGCATCCGGTGACATCGCCGAGGTGTTCGCCTGCGGCACGGCAGCCGTCGTCACGCCCATCGGCGCCCTGAAGGGCGCAGGGTTCGACGATGCGCAGCCCATCGGCGAGCTCGGCCTGTCGCTGCGGCAAGAGCTCACCGACATCCAGTACGGCCGCCGCGAGGACACGCGCGGCTGGCTCACGCGACTCGACGCCTGAGCACGCACGGTGACGCCCGCCCGGGAGACCCTCCCGGGCGGGCGTCGCCGTGTCGCGGCTAGGCTGGGCGGGTGAAGATCGCGCGGTTCAGCCACAACGACGCCATCACCTACGGGATCGTGGACGGGTCCGAGCTCGTCGTCCTCGCGGGCGATCCGATGTTCGCCGGGTACGAGACGACGGGCGTGCGCGTCCCGGTCGCCGACGTCGCGCTGCTCGCTCCCGTCATCCCGCGGTCGAAGATCGTCGCCGTGGGGCGCAACTACCGCGACCATGCCGCCGAGCTCGGCAACGAGGTGCCGAAGCAGCCGTTGCTGTTCTTCAAGCCCAACACTTCCGTGATCGGCCCCGGGGACTCGATCGTGCGGCCGCCTCAGACGCAGGACACCCACTTCGAGGGCGAGCTCGCGGCCGTCATCGGCCGCATCGCGAAGAACGTGAAGGCGGAGGACGCCCTCGACGTCGTGTTCGGCTTCACGATCGCGAACGACGTCACGGCCCGCGACCTGCAGAAGCCCGACGGGCAGTGGGCGCGCGCGAAGGGCTTCGACACGTTCTGCCCCGTCGGCCCCGCCATCGAGACGGAGTTCGATCTCGCGCACGGCGGCATCACGACGCGGCTCAACGGCGTGGTCGTGCAGCAGGCGCCGTTCAGCGACATGATCTTCGACCTGCCCACCATCATCGAGTACGCGTCCGCGGCGTTCACCCTGCTCCCGGGCGACCTCATCCTCACGGGGACGCCGGCGGGCGTCGGGCCGTTCGGGGCCGGCGACGTCATCGAGGTGGAGGTGCCGGGCATCGGCATCCTCCGCAACACCGCCCGAGACGCCGTGTGAGCGCCGCAGCGCCCGACGTCGCGGAACTGCAGCGGCGCGTCGTCCGGGTGCTGTCGCTCGGGCAGGTGCTCGGCGGCGTCGCCTTCGGCGCGACGATCTCGCTCGGCGCGCTCCTCGCCGCCGACATCTCGGGCGAGGACGCCCTCTCCGGCTTCGCGACGGCGTCGGTGACCCTCGGCGCCGCGATCTGCGCCATCCCGCTCGCGCGGCTCGCCGGCGCCCGCGGGAGGCGTGTCGCCCTGACACTCGGCAACGCGTTCGCGCTCGCCGGCATCGCCCTCGTCATCACCGCGGCCGCGGTGCGCCTGTTCCCCCTGCTCCTCGTCGGCATCGTGCTCATCGGCGCCGGGAACGCGGGCAATCTCCAGTCGCGCTTCGCGGCGACCGACCTCTCGGCGGGCGAGCGGAGAGCGCGCGACCTCGCGACCGTGGTCTGGTCGACGACGGTCGGCGGCGTGGCAGGACCCCTCCTCCTCACGCCGGGCGAGGCGATCGGCGCGGCGATCGGGATGCCGCCCCTCACAGGCGCCTATCTCTTCTCGATCGCGGCGCAGGCGGCGGCCCTCGTGCTCTACCTCGTCGCGCTGCGTCCCGATCCGCTGCTCACCGCGCAGCGTCTCGCGCGCGACGCCGGCGCGGTGCCGGGGCCGCGGCGCGAGCGCGACCATCCGATCGCCGCGCGCTACGCCATCGCGGCCGTCGCCGCCTCGCACGTCGTCATGGCCGCCGTGATGGCGATGACGCCGCTGCATCTGCAGCACCTCTCGCACGCCACGGACGGCGTCTCGCTCCTCGTCGGGCTGACGATCTCGCTGCACGTGCTCGGCATGTACGGTCTCTCGCCCGTCTTCGGCCGCCTCGCCGACCGGATGGGGCGGGTCGCGGTGATCGTGCTCGGGCAGGCCGTGTTCGCGGCCGCCCTCGTGACGGCGGCCATCTGGCCCGAGGAGCCCGCGGCCGTCGTCGTCGCGCTCGTCCTGCTCGGGCTGGGATGGAGCGCCGCCACCGTGGCGGGCGCGGCCCTCCTCACCGAGGCGAGCCCTCTGGCCATCCGCCCGCGCAGGCAGGGGGTCAGCGACACCCTCATGACGGCGTGCGCCGCGGTCGGCTCCGTCCTCGCCGGCGTCGTGCTCGGCCAGTGGGGCTACGGCGTGCTCGCGCTCCTGGCGCTCGTGCTCGTCGCCGTCACGGCCGTGCTCTCCCCGTGGGGACGGATCGCCGCGGATTAGACTGGGGACGATGTCTGCTCCCGATCCCCGCACCACGACCGCCACCGGCGCCGACGTGCGCGTGCGCTTCTGCCCGTCGCCCACCGGCCTGCCCCACGTCGGCCTCGTCCGCACGGCCCTGTTCAACTGGGCCTACGCCCGCCACCACGGCGGCAAGCTGGTCTTCCGCATCGAGGACACCGACGCCGCACGCGACAGCGAGGAGAGCTACCGGCAGCTCCTCGACGCGCTGCGCTGGCTGCGCATCGACTGGGACGAGGGCGTCGAGGTCGGCGGGCCGCACGCGCCCTATCGGCAGTCGCAGCGCCACGACATCTACCGCGAGGTGCTCGGCAGGCTCGTCGCCGCGGGGCTCGTGTACGAGAGCTTCTCGACGGCGGAGGAGATCGACGCCCGCAACGAGGCGGCAGGACGCGCGAAGCAGCTCGGCTACGACAACTTCGACCGCGACCTCACGGAGGAGCAGAAGGCCGCGTTCCGCGCCGAGGGGAGGCAGCCCGCGCTGCGGCTGCGCGTGCCCGACGAGGATCTCACGTTCGTCGACCTCATCCGCGGCGAGGTGACGTTCCCTGCCGGGTCGTTCCCCGACTTCGTCATCGTGCGGCCCAACGGCATCCCGCTCTACACGTTCGTGAACCCCGTCGACGACGCGCTCATGGGCATCACGCACGTGCTGCGCGGCGAGGACCTCATGCCGTCCACGGCGCGCCAGCTGTCGCTGTACCGGGCGCTCGTCGACGCCGGCGTGACGGAGTTCATCCCGCGGTTCGGGCACATGCCCCTCGTGCTCGGTGACGGCACGAAGAAGCTCTCCAAGCGCGACCCGCGTGCCGACCTGTTCCTGCAGCGCGAGAAGGGGATGATCCCCGAGGGACTGCTGAACTACCTCGCGCTGCTGGGCTGGTCTCTCTCGGCCGACCGCGACGTGTTCTCGCTGGACGAGTTCGTGGCCGCGTTCGACATCTCCGACGTCAACCCGAACCCGGCCCGCTTCGACCAGAAGAAGGCCGAGTCGATCAACGGCGACCACATCCGCATGCTCGCGGCCGACGACTTCGCCGGGCGTCTCGTGCCGTACCTGCAGGAGGCGGGCGTGCTGTCGCCAGAGCCGACCGCCGAGGAGAGCGCGCTGCTCGCCGCGGCCGC
The DNA here is from genome assembly GCF_053617895.1 of Microbacterium sp. NPDC055683. Lineage (NCBI taxonomy): Bacteria > Bacillati > Actinomycetota > Actinomycetes > Micrococcales > Microbacteriaceae > Microbacterium > Microbacterium sp. NPDC055683. The sequence continues at coordinate 69,557 of NZ_JBSHGQ010000006.1, forward strand.
GCCGCTCATCCAGGAGCGCCTCCCGCTGCTGGGCGACGCCGCCGGGATGATCGGCTTCCTGTTCGCGGACGACGTGACGTACGACGAGGACGCCGTCACGGGCCTCCCCGAGAACGCCGGCGTGGTGCTCAACGCGTGTGTCGCGGCCCTCGAGGTCGTGCCGGAGGACGGATTCACGGCGCAGGCCGTGCAGGATGCCCTCGCGGGCGCTCTCGTCGAGGGGTTCGGGCTCAAGCCGCGCGTCGCCTACGGCCCCCCGCGCGTCGCGATCACCGGTCGCCGCGTGTCGCCGCCGCTGTTCGAGTCGATCGAGCTGCTGGGCAAGACCGAGTCGCTCCGACGTCTCGGCGCGCTCGTCGCGAAGCTCGGCTGACACAGAGGAAGGCCCCGGCACGCCGGGACCCATCTGGGTGCACGGGACAGGGGCGGATGGCCGTGTCCTGTGCGGTGCCGGCGTGGCGGTGCGTCCCGTGCGCTGTGCGTGGCGGTGCGTGCCGCGCGTAGCGGTGCGTGTTTTGCACGGCGGTGCGTGCTGTGCGTAGCGGTGCGTGTGCCCGGTGCAGTCGAGGCGAGAACGTGCACCTCTGTGCCCAGGGTGCTCGATCCCCGGCACCGGACCGGACCGGACCGGGCCGGGCCGTAGGGGGCGGCACGTGCCCCGCTGTGCGGCGCGTGCCCCGCTGTGCGGCGCGTGCCGCGCGTAGCGGTGCGTGTTTTGCACGGCGGTGCGTGCTGTGCGTAGCGGTGCGTGTTTTGCACGGCGGTGCGTGCTGTGCGTAGCGGTGCGTGTTTTGCACGGCGGTGCGTGCTGTGCGTAGCGGTGCGTGTGTAACCTGCAGTCGAAGCGAGATCGTGCACCTCTGTGCCCAGGGTGCTCGATCCCCGGCACGGCGCCGGTCATGCGGGGGCCGTCAGACTCCGACGACGCGGCGGGCGAAGGCGAGAGCGGGGGAGAGGACCGTGTCGGGGTCCTCGAGCCCGCCCCACATGTGGCCCGCGCCGGGCACGCGCAGCAGCTCCGCGTCGACGCCCTCCGCACGGAGCGCCGCATGCAGGTGCTCGCTCTGCGTGCACGGCACCGCTTCGTCGGCCGTGCCGTGCGCGATGTGGAAGGGCGGCGCACCGGCGTGCACGCGGAGCGCGGGACTGGCGAGCCGCGCCGCCTCGGGCCTCTCTGCGACGATGCCGCCGATGAGTGCCTCCTCGCGGGTCGGTCGCTCCTCGTCGGCGCGCGGCGCCGGGAAGGCGAGGAGGTCGCTCGGACCGTACCAGTCCACGACGCCTCGCACGCCAGGGCCATCCGTCAGGCCGGCGAGCGCCGCGAGGTGCGCGCCCGCCGACTCGCCCCACAGCACGATCCGCGCGGCGTCGATGCCGTGGTCGGCGCCGCGAGCTCTGACCCACGTGAGCGCTGCCGTCACGTCGTCGAGCGGTGCGGGGAAGACCGCCTCGCCCGACAGCCGGTAGTCGACCGATGCGACGGCGAAGCCCGCACCGGTGAGGCGCGGGAAGCCGTCCTCGACCGCGAACGTCGGGCAGAACATGCGCCTGCTGCCGACGCGCCATCCACCGCCGTGCACGAACACGATGACGGGTGCGCCATCCGCGGCCGGCAGATGCAGATCGAGGCTGAGCGGGCGGAATCCGGGGCGGGTGTCGAAGACGACGTCCCGCACGACGCGCTCAGTCGAAGAGCTCATAGCCTTCGACGAAGTTGACGTCGTGCTCTGCGCCGGCGGCGGCCATCTGCGCGAACGAGGGGATGTGGAAGCGGTCGGGCTCGGGGATGCCGGGGATGTCGGTGGGCCGCCCGACGGCGCGGAAGAAGTCGGTGAAGGGGGCACTCGTCACGCCGAAGATGCGGCCCGTCCTCTCGATGCGGTACGAGTGGATGGTGCCCTTCGGCACGAAGCCGAAGCCGCCGGCCTCGAGGATGCGCGTCTCGCGGAACCCGGCGCCGTCGTCCATCCACAGGCGGATGGCCCCCTCCAGCACGAAGAACGTCTCGTGGGTGAGCGCATGGAAGTGCGGGGGGACGGGACGGCCCGGGCGGCCCTCCGTGAGGAACGCGTCGAACTGCCCCTCGTTCTGCGCGCCCGTCGTGAGCAGCGTGAAGAGCTGGTCGAACATGACGAGCTTGTCGCCGTCAGCCTCGTCGAGGAAGTACGGGGCGGGGATCGCGGGAAGGGCGCTGGGGATGGCGGGGGCGTCGTTCGACACTGTGACCTCCTTGTCGGGGTGGATGGAGCCCTCTCAGCTTCGAGCCGGTCGACGGCGGAGGTCCACGTGCGAGCATCGCATGCGGGTTAGTCAGCGGCTAACATTGCGGCATGGAGGTGACGGCGACGCAGCTGAAGTACTTCGTCGCGGTCGCCGAACACGGACACTTCGCGCGGGCGGCGGCCGCCCTCCACATCTCGGGTCCGACGCTGAGCCAGCAGATCGCGCGCCTGGAGTCCGTCGTCGGTGCACGGCTCTTCGAGCGGTCGCCGCGGTCGGTGTCGCTCACGGTGAGAGGCGCGGAGCTGCTGCCTCTCGCGCGCGAGGCGCGTCGCGCGCACGCGGCGGTCGAGGAGTGGGCGGCGGCCGCTCCGTCGCGCGGGGTGCTGCGGGTCGGGGTGGTGGCCGCGGGCGCGGGCCCCGTCGTGAGCCGGGCGCTGGCCGAGGCGGTGGCGACCGAGGCGGGACTGTCGGTGCAGGTCGTGCGGCTGGGGTTCTTCGACGGCGCACAGGCGCTGCGCGACGACCTCGTCGACGTCGTCGTCGCGCCGCCATCCGGGGCGGACGAGGGCGGCGTCGTGTCGGAGCACATCGCGACCGAGCGGCGCGTGCTCGTCGTGCGCGACGACCATCCGCTCGCCGCGCGCGCGTCGGTCGGCATCGGCGAGACGGACGACCTGCCGTTCGTCGTCGTGGGCGCCGCCGAGAACGCCGTGCGCGCGTGGTGGCTCGTCGACCCGCGGCCGAGCGGCGCCCGTCCGAGGGTCGCCGGCGTCGCGGACGACGTCGAGGGGCTGCTGGAGCTGTGCGCCGCCGGGATCGGCGTCAACATCGCGGCGGAGTCCGTCGCCACGCACTACCGGCGCCCGGGTCTCGCATGCGTGCCGATCGACGACATCGAGCCCGTCCCGATCCTCGTGAGCAGGAGGCGGGGGCGGAGCGATCGCGCCGTCGCGCTCTTCGTCGACGCGGCACGCCGGGCGGCGACCTGAGGACGACACGCCATGGGCTCCCGCCCGGTTTGGCGGGTCCCGTCGCGTCGGGTAAGCTTGATCTTCGTTGCGGGGAAGCCCGCGAACACCATGGGGTATGGTGTAATTGGCAACACGGCTGATTCTGGTTCAGTTGTTCTTGGTTCGAGTCCAGGTACCCCAGCTCTTCGAAACCCCCGGGATGACCGGGGGTTTCTTCGTATCTGGACGCGAGTCTGACGCAGGCAGACCTCGCCGAGCGCATCGGCAGGGCCGTCAGTGGGTCGTGCGATTCGAGTCCGGGCACGCGGGAAGCGCACGCGTCGACAGTCTCCTCAAAGTGCTCGAGGCACTCGATCTCGATGCTCGCGTCGACCCTGTCGAGCTCGGAGATCCCTCCCCGACGTTCGGGGACATCCAGAGAGAGGATCGGCCCGAGCGATGAGGCTCGAGCGGAGCGCGCACCTGGGCGCACAGCTCGCCGGATACCGCTCGTCCCGCGCGGCGCTCGGTGCGGGCTCGCCAGCCCCGACAGCGCCCGCCTCAGCCGGCGAGCTCCGCGCGGACGATCGCGGCGCCCGCGCTGAGGGCCGCCATCTTGCCTCGCGCGACCTCGCGCGCGAGCGGGGCCATCCCGCAGTTCGTGCTGGGGACCAGCTTGTCGGCGTCGACGTAGGGGAGCACGCTCCGCAGCGTCGCGGCGACCTCCTCGGGCGTCTCGACCGTGTCGCTCGCGACGTCGATCGCCCCCACCATGACCTTCTTGCCGCGCAGCAGCCCGATGAGCTCGACCGGCACGTGCGAGTGGTGGCACTCCAGCGACACCGTGTCGATCGTCGACTGCTGCAGGAGCGGGAACGACTCCTCGTACTGGCGCCACTCCGAGCCGAGCGTCGCCTTCCAGTCGTTGTTCGCCTTGATGCCGTAGCCGTAGCAGATGTGCACGACCGTCTCGCTGCGCAGCCCCTCGGCCGCCCTCTCGAGCGCCGCGACGCCCCATTCGCGCACGTCGTCGAAGAAGACGTTGAACGCGGGCTCGTCGAACTGGATGATGTCGACGCCCGCGGCCTCCAGCTCCCGCGCCTCCTGGTTGAGGATGGCCGCGAACTCCCACGCGAGCTCCTCGCGACTGCCGTAGTGGCGGTCGGCGAGCGTGTCGATCATCGTCATGGGGCCGGGGAGCGCCCACTTGATGGGGCGGTCCGTCCGCGCCCGCAGCGCCTTCGCGTCGTCGACGAAGACGGGCCGCCGCCGGCTCACGGGGCCGACGACGGTCGGCACGCTCGCGTCGTACCGGTCGCGGATGCGCACCGTCTCGCGGTTCTCGAAGTCGACGCCGTCGAGGTGCTCGATGAACGTCGTGACGAAGTGCTGGCGCGTCTGCTCGCCGTCGCTGACGATGTCGAGACCCGCGAGGGTCTGATCGTCCGCCGCGAGGCCGAGCGCGTCGCGCTTGCCCTCGGCGAGCACCTCGCCCTCGAGCTTCCAGGGCGACCAGAGCTTCTCGGGCTCGGCGAGCCACGCCGGCTTCGGCAGGCTGCCGACGATGGAGGTGGGGAGCAGTGCGGTCATCGGTGGTTCTCCGTGTCTCGTCGTCCGGTCAGCCGACCCGGCTCGTGGCCCACTCGTCGAGCAGGTCGCGGTAGGGCGTCATGAAGTGCTCCTCGGCGTACTTCCCCTGCGTGACCGCGAGCCGGCTGCGCTCCTCGCGGTCGTACGCGATGCCCGTCGTCGTGAACTCGGCGTTGTCGAGCGTCGGGCGGTACACGTCGCCCGCGGGGATCACGGCGTTGTAGATCTCCGGCCGGTAGATCTTCTGGAACGCCTCCATGGTGCCGATCGTGCCGATGAGCGCGAGGTCGGAGTAGTCGGCGGGCAGATCGCCCTGGAAGTAGAAGGCGAGGGGGGCGACGGCTCCGTGCGGCATGAAGTACCGCACGTCGAGCCCCATCTTCCCGAAGTACCGGTCGGTCATCGAGTAGTCGCTCTGCTCGTACTCGACGCCGAGCACGGGATGGCGCTCGCCGATGCGGCGGTACGTCTTGCTCGTCGACACGCTGATGCAGATCACGGGCGGCTGCGCGAAGGCCTCGCGGTAGGCCTCCGACTGGATGAAGTGCTGGAAGAGCAGACCGTGGAGCACGCCGAAGTCGCTCGGCGCGCCGAACTCGGCGGCGTTCGCGTTGTGGGCGGGCAGGGCGACGCTGAAGTCGTAATCGCGCACGTACGAGGAGAAGTTGTTCCCCGTGATGCCGTGCGTCCGCTCGCCCGTGACGGTGTCGACGATGTGGACGTCGAGCATCTCGATGAGCGGCACGCCGGCTCCGTGCCCTGCCGCGTCGACGTGCAGATCCACCGACACGATGTCGAGCTCGACCGTGTAGCGATCGCCGCCGGGATGGCCCGCGAGGTCGTTGACGCGGGCGTCGATCATGGCGAGGGCGCCGCGCAGGTTCTCGCGGCGGCCCTCGCCGCGAGCGAGGTTCGCGAAGTTCGTCGTGATGCGCGAGCCGGCGGAGGGCGAGTAGTCCTCATCGAAGCGGGTGGTGCTGATGCTGAACGTGAAGTCGGTCGCCATGATGACCCGGTGCCTCGATTCCTGATGCGGGACGGCGGAGGGGATCCCCGCGTCGCGGTCGCCAGTGTATGCAGAGCATGCGCCCATAGCCCCATCACGATCTGCGACGTCTAGGCATAGCCAGAGGCTATGCGATCAGCTCGACGCCGAAATCGGCGACGACGCCGCGCATCTCGGCGACGAACCGCTCGGCCTGCGACGTGAGGGGGATCGACTGCTGGCCGATCCACCCGATCTCGATCCGCTCGTCGACCGCGAGCGGGACGGCGACGATCGACGGGTCGAGGTCGTCGGAGATGATGCCGGTCGAGATCGTGTACCCGCCGAGGCCGATCATGAGGTTGAAGATCGTCGCCCGGTCGCTCACGCGGATGTCCTGCGCCGATGACCGCGTGGAGAGGATCTCCTCCGCGAGGTAGAAGGAGTTGTTCGCCCCCTGGTCGAACGTGAGCCGCGGCAGGTCCGCGAGATCGTCGAGGGTCACGCGGTCGCGCGTCGCAAGCGGGTTCGTCCGCGCCACGAAGATGTGCGGCGTCGCGACGAACAGCGGCGTGAACGCGAGCCCCGCCTCGCGCAGGAGCTTGTCGATGACGCTCCGGTTGAAGTCGTTCCGGTAGAGCACGCCGAGCTCGCTGCGCAGGGTGCGCACGTCCTCGATGATCTCCCACGTGCGCGTCTCCCGCAGCGTGAAGGCGTACTCCGCCGCGCCGGATGCGCGGACCATCCGCACGAATGCGTCGACGACGAAGGAATAGTGCTGCGTCGACACCGCGAGGAGGCGCCGCGACGGCGGTCTGCCGAGGTAGCGCTGCTCGAGGAGCTCCGCCTGCTCGACCACCTGGCGCGCGTACCCGAGGAACTCCGCGCCATCCTCCGTCAACGTCACACCGCGCACCGACCGCACGAAGAGCGGATGGCCGACGCGGCGCTCGAGGTCCTTCATCGCCGCGGACATCGTCGGCTGCGAGACGTACAGCAGGTCGGCGGCCGCGCTGATGGAGCCCTCGGCTGCGATCTCGACGAAGTAGCGCAGCTGCTGCAGTGTGATGCCGTTCGCCGGCCCGGCGTCGCCTCGACCCATAGCCACAAGCTATCTCATGGAAAGATCCGGCGTGAGGGGCCGATAGCAGGAGGGCTCACCGCCGTCGCCTGCGCGCGCGACGCGCACGTGCCTCGGGAGAGAAGAGCAGTGCGCCGATCGCGGCGACGGCGACGAGGACGAGCACGAGCGAGGTGCCACCCGTCTGGCCGGGGGCGAGACGCCCCATGGCGCCGAGATAGCCGATGGAGATCAGACCCGCGGCGAGCGTGCCGAGCACGATCACCACCCACCCCTCCGGCTTCATGTCTCCATTCTGCGACTCACCGGGGACATATCCCCGGAGGGGCGTGCCCGGGTGTCGCGCGCCAGAGGGTGCCGCGAGGCCGTGCCGCGAGGTCGGATCGCGCCGAGCGCCGGCGGCATACGATGCCTCAGCCGCCCCAGGCGAGAGGCGCCGCGCCGTAGCCGCCCGCATCGCGGGCGAGCGTCGCGCCGTCGAGGCGCACGGGCGGCGGCGGCAGCACGACCGGTCCGGCGGGTGACATGGCCGTCACGAGCGGGGTGCCCATGCTCCGACTCTCCCCGGGAGGAGGAGGCCCGGCGGCGAGCAGCGTGCGCGCCGCGCCCAGCAGGCTCGCCCGCACCAGCCCCGCGCGCCCGGCGGCCAGCAGCTCCACGACGCCCGCGGCCATCCGATAGCCCGTCGCGAAGTCGAGCGCCTGCACGGGGAGTGCGCCGGGGCGTCCGTCGGCGTCCGCGCACGCGACGGAGATCCCGGTCGCCGCCTGCACGATCGAGTCGAACCCGGGGCGGGTGCCCCACGGGCCGTCTGCGCCCCAGGCCGACAGCGCCGCGACGACGAGGCGGGGATGATCCGCCGCGAGCTGCGCGGGGGAGAGGCCGAATCGGTCGAGTCCGCCCGGCCGGTACCCCAGCAGAACGACGTCGGCACGGTCGAGGAGGGCGCGGATCCCGTCGTGGCGGACGCCGAGATCCGCCACGGCCGACCGCTTGCCCATGGCGCTCGCGAGGTACTGCCACGGCAGCTCGGGGCGGTGCGGCGGATCGACCCGCAGCACGTCGGCGCCGAGGCACGCGAGCAGCTGGGCGCACGCGGGGCCGGCGATGACGCGTGTGAGGTCGAGGACGCGCACGCCGGCGAGCGGTGCGTCGCCCGATGGCGGAACGGCCCGGATGCCCGTGGGGTCGATCCGCGCCCACGGTTCTGCGGCCGTCGCCTGCTCCTGAGGGTGGTCGCGCCACTCCGACGGCGACCGCACGGAGGCCGCGACGCCGCCGGCCGCGACGATCGCGTCCTCCACCTCCTGGGCGCGGCGCCTTCCGATGGCCGCCTCCACGTCCGATCGCGACGCCGCTCCGAGCGTGCGCCGGATGGCGTCGGCGTGATGCGGGTAGTTGCCGTGCAGACGCACGTGGCCGTCGGCGGCTCGGAAGAACCCCGACAGTTCGGCCCACGGCGACAGAGGGCGTCCGTCGATGCGGATGTGCTCGACGCTCTCGAACGCGGCGCGGACGAGCTCGGACGTCGTGTCCACGGCCGTCCGCCGACCCTGGGCGCGCACGAGTCGCGCGACCGCGTCGACGACCTCGGAGACGGCGTCGATCGCGAGCCCCTCGACGTCGAGCGGCGCGTTCCACCACCGCCGGATGAGGATGGCCATGCGGCCAGGGTATGACGGGCGGCCCGGCGCCGTCAGGCCCGCGAGAACGCGGAGGCCCTGGCCACCTGGTCGGGCGTCGGCGTGATGCCCGTGTAGCGCGCGAACTGGCGTGCCGCCTGCAGGGCGATGACCTCGGCGCCCGTGATCAGCTGCGTGCCCGCGGCGCGTCCGGCGCGCACGAGGGGGGTCTCGGACGGGAACGCGACGACATCGAACACGACGTCTGCGGCGTCGACGTGGGCGGGAGTGAATGCGAGCACGTCGGCGTCGGCTCCGTCCATGCCGAGCGGGGTCACGTTGACGACGACGGCGGCACCGGGCTCCGGCTCGGTGGCGACCCAGCGGTAGCCGTAGGCGTCGGCGAGCGCGCGACCGGCGGTCTCGTTGCGCGCGAGCACGGTGAGGTCGTCGAACCCCGCGCCGCGGAACGCCGCGACAACCGCCTTGGCCATGCCTCCGGACCCGCGCAGGAGGACGGGCAGGGCGGTGTCGACGGCGTGGGTCGAGAGCAGCTCGGCGACGGCCTCGTAGTCGGTGTTCGACGCCGTGAGCACGCCGTCGTCGTTGACGATCGTGTTGATCGACGCGATCGCCTCCGCGGACGGCTCGATCTCGTCGACGAGGGGGATGACCGCCTCCTTGAAGGGCATGGACACCGAGCACCCCCGGATGCCCAGCGCCCGCACGCCGCGGATCGCGCCCTCGAGGTCGTCGGTCGTGAACGCCTTGTAGACGAAGTTCAGACCGAGCTCGTCGTAGAGGGCGTTGTGGAAGCGCGTGCCGATGTTCGACGGCCGTCCGGAGAGCGAGATGCAGACCGACATGTCCTTGTTGAGGATGGGCATGTCTCCATGATCCCCGACCTCCGCCCATCCTCGACCTCCGCCGCCGAGCGCGAGGGTCAGATCTCGACGACGTCGCCCGCGTCGAGGTCGTGGAAGGCGCCGCCTCCCTGCTCGGTCGCCCACCGCAGCCGGCCGCGGTGCATGGCGAGCCCTGCGGCCGACAGCGTCGCGTCGTGCGTGCCGAAGGCGGCACGCGGCGCGACGGCGAGGACGAAGTCCATCGCCTCGCCGATCTTCAGCCACGGCGCGCCCGCAGGCGCGGCGAGCAGGGCGACGGTGCGGCCGTCGGGGACCGCATACGAGTCGCCGGGGTAGTAGAGCGCGTCGTCGACGAGCACGCCGACGTTGTCGACGAGCGGGATCGAGGAGTGGATCTCGCTGTGCGTGCCGCCGAAGAACTCGAGGCGGAATCCGCCGGCGTCGACGACGTCGCCCGGCACGACGACCGTGGCATCGGGCACCTGCGCGGCCACCGCGGGCGTCGTGTAGATCGGCACGCCGGGAGCTGCCGCACGGAGGGCCGAGACGTGATCGGGCGTCCAGTGATCGGGATGCTCGTGCGTGACGACGACGGCGACGAGGCCGTCGACGTCGAGCGGTGCGGTGAATCCACCCGGGTCGACGATGAGCGTCCGCCCGTCCTGCTCGATGCGGAGGGCGGCGTGTTCGTGCTTCGTGACGCGCATGAGCCCAGTCAACCACCACACATCCGCCCAGGGGACGCATCAACGCGAGAAGCCCGGCTCCTGTCGGAACCGGGCTTATCGTTACGGTGACCCCAGCGGGATTCGAACCCGCGTTACCGCCGTGAGAGGGCGGCGTACTAGGCCGCTATACGATGGGGCCGTAACCTGATCTTCAGTTTTCGTTTCGTTCCCGTTCCCGGGCACCAGAAAAGTATGACACGGGATCGCGGATCGGGCCAAATCGAGGCCCCCTCCGCTGCCTTCCCGCGCGTGTCGGCCTGGTCAGCGCCCATTCCCGTCGCTCCGGGCATCCGTCGCTCTGCGGGCACCACGGATGGCGCCCTGCGGGTATCGTGTGAGGTCGAAGGGGAGTATCCCGCCTACGTCTGCTCGTCATCACGGGCCTCGCATCCGAGGCCCCGGGCATGCGCCGCGCATCGCGCGGGGGAGAGACTTTCGCCGATTCCCCGACCCTCCGAAAGGCCACGCGCTTTGGACATCCCCGTCGCGTTCCAGGTCGGATCCCTCGTGATCCTGACCCTCATCCTCGTCGCCGACCTGCTCATCATCCTGAAGCGGCCGCACATCCCCTCGACGCGCGAGTCGACGCTGTGGGTCGTCTTCTACGTCGCGCTCGCCCTCGTCTTCGCGGGCATCCTCTGGGCGATCGGCGATGCGCAGCACGCAGGCGAGTTCGTGGCGGGATGGCTCACGGAGTACAGCCTCTCGATCGACAACCTGTTCGTCTTCGTGCTCATCATGAGCCAGTTCTCGGTGCCCCGCCGCTACCAGCAGGAGGTGCTGATGGTGGGCATCATCATCGCCCTCGTGCTGCGCGCGGCGTTCATCCTCCTCGGCGCCGCCCTCATCGAGAGCTTCAGCTGGATCTTCTACATCTTCGGCGCCTTCCTGCTGTACACCGCCATCAAGCAGGCGCTGCCCGAGAAGCACGACAGCGACCAGCAGACGGAGAGCTTCATCGTCCGCACGCTCCGCCGCTTCATCGACATCAGCGACGAGTACGACGGCGCGAAGCTGCGCACGACGGTCAACGGCAAGCGCATGCTCACGCCCATGCTCGTCGTGTTCATCTCGATCGGCGTGACCGACCTCATGTTCGCGATCGACTCGATCCCCGCGATCTACGGCATCACCCAGATCCCGTTCCTCGTGTTCGCGGCCAACATCTTCGCCCTCATGGGGCTGCGCCAGCTGTACTTCCTCCTCGGCGATCTGCTCGAGAAGCTGAAGTACCTGCACTACGGCGTCGCGTTCATCCTCGCCTTCATCGGCGTCAAGCTGGTCATGCACGCCCTCCACGTCAACGAGCTGCCCTTCATCAACGGCGGGCAGCACATCGAATGGGTCCCCGAGATCAACAACTGGACGTCGCTCGGCGTCATCATCGGGTCGATGGCCGTCGCGACCATCGCGAGCCTGGTGTCGTCGGCTCGCGAGAAGCGCAGCTCGGCGACCCTGACGGGCCCCGAGGGGACCGACGTCACGATCGGCGACGACGCGAAGCACTGAGCGCACCGACGCCGACGCGGCGCGCCGATCTGCCCAGCGGCGGGTCGGCGCGCCGCGGCCGTCTGCGCACATCTCATCGATGAGGCGTCGCGCACGAGCACCCTGCTAGGCTGGCAGGGTGCGGTGCGCCCGACTCCTCCTTATGCGCCGCGACGGGATCCTGTTCTAGGCCTTCCCCCGTCGCGGAGTCCCGTCGTAGGCCGACACCGACGACCGCTAGGAGCAGGAACGCATGAGCATCACCGACACCGTCATCCCCGATCGCCCGCGCACGCTGGCCGAGAAGGTGTGGGACGACCACCTCGTCGTCAAGGGCGAGGACGGCCAGCCCGACCTCATCTACATCGACCTCCACCTCGTGCACGAGGTCACGAGCCCGCAGGCGTTCGACGGCCTCCGCGCCGAGGGGAGGCCGCTGCGCCGCCTCGACCTGACGATCGCGACGGAGGATCACAACACCCCGACGCTCGACATCGACAAGCCGATCGCCGACCTCACGAGCCGCACCCAGATCGAGACCCTGCGTCGCAACGCCGAGGAGTTCGGCGTGCGCCTGCATTCGCTGGGCGACGCCGAGCAGGGCATCGTCCACGTGGTCGGCCCGCAGCTGGGCCTCACCATGCCGGGCATCACGGTCGTGTGCGGCGACAGCCACACGTCCACGCACGGCGCGTTCGGCGCCATGGCCTTCGGCATCGGCACGAGCGAGGTCGAGCACGTCATGGCCACGCAGACGCTGCCGCTCAAGCCCTTCAAGACCATGGCCATCACGGTCGAGGGCGAGCTGAAGCCGGGCGTCACGGCGAAGGACATCATCCTCGCCGTCATCGCGAAGATCGGCACGGGCGGCGGGCAGGGCTACGTGCTCGAGTACCGCGGCAGCGCCATCCGCTCGCTCTCCATGGAGGGCCGCATGACGATCTGCAACATGTCGATCGAGGCGGGCGCCCGCGCCGGGATGGTCGCGCCGGACGACACGACGTTCGCCTACCTCGAGGGCCGGCCGCACGCGCCGAAGGGCGAGGACTGGGACGCCGCCGTCGCGTACTGGCGGACGCTCCCGACCGACGAGGGAGCGGTGTTCGACGCCGAGGTGCTCATCGACGCCGACGAACTGGAGCCGTTCGTGACGTGGGGGACGAACCCCGGACAAGGGGTCTCGCTCAGCGACGTCGTGCCGTCGTCCACCGACTTCGACGACCCCAACGAGCGCGCCGCCGCGGAGCGCGCGCTGGAGTACATGGACCTCGTGCCCGGAACGCCGCTGAAGGACGTCGCCGTGGACGCCGTCTTCATGGGGTCGTGCACCAACAGCCGGATCGAGGACCTGCGCGCCTTCGCATCGATCATCCAGGGGCGCACGAAGGCGGACGGGGTCCGCGTCATGGTCGTGCCGGGGTCGGCCAGGGTGCGCCTGCAGGCCGAGGCCGAGGGCATCGACAAGATCGTCACGGACTTCGGAGCCGAGTGGCGCTTCGCCGGATGCTCGATGTGCCTCGGGATGAACCCCGACCAGCTCGCGCCGGGCGAACGCTGCGCGTCGACGTCGAACCGCAACTTCGAGGGCAGGCAGGGCAAGGGCGGGCGCACGCACCTCGTGTCGCCGCTCGTCGCCGCCGCGACCGCCGTGCGCGGAACCCTGTCCAGCCCGTCCGATCTCGAGCCCGCCGCCGCCCTGGCCGTCTGAGGAGCACCGTCATGGAGAAGTTCACGACCCACACGGGCATCGCCGCGCCGCTGAAGCGCTCGAACGTCGACACCGACCAGATCATCCCCGCGGTGTTCCTCAAGCGCGTCACGAAGACCGGGTTCGACGACGCCCTCTTCCACGGCTGGCGTCAGGACCCGGAGTTCGTGCTCAACCAGCCCGCCTACCAGGGTGCGTCGATCCTCGTCGCCGGCCCCGACTTCGGGACGGGCTCGAGCCGCGAGCACGCCGTCTGGGCGCTGCGCGACTTCGGCTTCAAAGTCGTCCTCAGCCCGCGGTTCGCCGACATCTTCCGCGGCAACTCCGGCAAGCAGGGGCTCGTCGCCGGCGTCATCTCGGAGGTTGACGCGAAGCGCTTCTGGGCCGCCATCGAGGCCCAGCCCGGCGCGTCGATGACGGTCGACCTGGTCGAGCGAACCGCCGTACTCGGCGACTTCACGGCCGCCTTCGACATCGACGATTACACTAGGTGGCGGCTCCTCGAGGGGCTCGATGACATCGGGCTCACCCTCCGCAACGAAGAGAAGATCGCGGAGTTCGAGGCCCGCCGCGAGGCGTGGCGGCCGCGGACGATCCCCGTTCCGTGAGCCAGGGGCTCGGGGCCCCGACAAGCCGGCGGAGAACCCGCCTGAACGGTAGTGAGGCCACCAGCACATGACTCTCCTGGGCGACGAGAAGGTCGCGGACGCATCGGCGTCGCGCGGCGAGGTGATCGAGATCCGCGGCGGACGCCCGCTGCGCGGTCAGGTCGACGTGCGCGGGGCCAAGAACCTCGCGACGAAGGCGATGGTCGCCTCCCTGCTCGGCGAGACGCCGAGCATCCTCCGTGACGTGCCGGACATCCGCGACGTCGAGGTGGTGCGCTCGCTGCTCGAGGTGCACGGCGTCGCCGTCACGGAGGGCGACGAGCCCGGCTCGCTCGTGCTCGACCCGAGTGAGGCGAAGTCGGCGAACTTCGAGGAGATCGACGCGCACGCCGGGTCGTCGCGCATCCCGATCCTCTTCTGCGGTCCGCTGCTGCACCTGCTCGGCCAGGCGTTCATCCCCGACCTCGGCGGCTGCCGCATCGGCGACCGCCCGATCGACTTCCATCTCGACGCGCTCCGTGCCTTCGGCGCCGTCGTCGACAAGCAGCCGAACGGCATCCGGCTGTCGGCCCCCGGGGGACTCCACGGCGCCGACATCGAGCTGCCCTACCCGAGCGTCGGGGCGACCGAGCAGGTCCTCCTGACCGCGGTCCGCGCGGAGGGCGTCACGGAGCTCCGCAACGCCGCCATCGAGCCCGAGATCATGGACCTCATCGGCGTGCTGCAGAAGATGGGCGCCATCATCTCGTACGAGCCGAACCGCGTCATCTTCATCGAGGGAGTGCGCGAGCTGCGCGGCTACGACCACCGCTCGCTCTTCGACCGCAACGAGGCCGCATCGTGGGCGGCCGCGGCCCTCGCGACCGACGGCGACATCTTCGTCAAGGGCGCGCGCCAGTACGAGATGCTCACGTTCCTCAACGTCTACCGGAAGGTCGGCGGCGATTTCGACATCACCGACGACGGCATCCGGTTCCGGCGCGGCTCGGCGCCCCTCAAGGCCGTCACGGTCGAGACCGACGTGCATCCCGGCTTCATGACCGACTGGCAGCAGCCGCTCATCGTCGCCCTCACGCAGGCGCACGGCACGAGCGTCGTGCACGAGACCGTGTACGAGAACCGCTTCGGGTTCATCGCGGCGCTCAACCAGATGGGCGCCGACATCGTCGTGCACCCGCGCGGTCTGGACGGCCCCTACCGCCGTGTTCCGCGTCGCGAGCTCGAGCAGGCGGCCGTCATCACGGGACCCACCCCGCTGCACGGCGCCGACATCGTCGTGCCCGACCTGCGCGGCGGCTACAGCCACGTCATCGCCGCCCTGGCGGCCGAGGGCACGTCGCGCGTGTCCGGTGTCGGCATCATCCGCCGCGGGTACGAGAAGTTCTTCGAGAAGCTCACTGCGCTCGGAGCCGACTTCGACGTCGTGGGATGACGGTGGGCGCCTCCTCCTCTCCGGAGAAGTCGCGTCCGAGCATCTTCTGGCTGCTCGCCGCCATCATCGTGCCGCTCGTCGGCATCGTCGCGCGCATCGACATCCGCGACCGCGAGAAGCTGCCGGCCGACGGGGCGTTCGTCCTCGCTCCGAACCACCACAGCGAGATCGACCCCCTCATCGTGGCCGTGGCGACCTGGCGGATGGGGCGCGCTCCGCGCTTCCTCGCGAAGGAGAGCCTCTTCCGCGTGCCCGTGCTCGGTGCAGCGCTGCGGGCGACCGGGATGGTCCCCGTCGCCCGATCCCGCGGAGCCGCGGCACAGGCCCTCGCGCAGGCGAAGGAGCTCGCGGCGAAGCGCAACGGCGTCATCGTGTACCCGGAGGGCACACTCACACGCGACCCAGCCCTGTGGCCCATGCGCGGGAAGTCGGGCGCCGTGCGGCTCGCGCTCGCGGGCGATCTGCCGCTCATCCCCATGGCGCAGTGGGGCGCGCAGGCCCTCATGCCGCGCTACGGAAAGCTGTCGCTCTTCCCTCCGCGCAAGCCCATGACGGTCGTCGTCGGCGATGCCGTCGACCTCTCCGATCTGCGCGGCCGCACCGATCAGGCGGCGATCTCGGAGGGAACCGACCGCCTCATGGCCGCGATCACCGGGCTGCTCGAGCAGCTGCGCGGCGAGACCGCGCCCCCCGAGCGCTGGGACCCGTCGCAGCACGGCCAGACCGAGACGGGCAAGCTGTGATCCCGGAGCGCGTGGTCGTCATCGGCGCGGGCAGCTGGGGGACGACGTTCGGCAAGATCCTGGCGGACGGCGGCGCGCAGGTGACCATGTGGGCGCGACGTCCCGAGCTCGCGCAGGAGATCGACCAGGCCAAGCGCAACTCGCAGTACCTGTCCGGCATCAACCTGCCGCGGTCGATCCGCGCCACGCACGTGCTGCAGAAGGCTCTCGAGGGCGCCGAGCAGGTGTACCTGTCCGTTCCGAGCAAGTCGGCGCGCGACACCCTCAAGCAGCTTCGCCCGCTGATCGGGAACGCCGACGTGCCGGTCGTCAGCCTCATGAAGGGCGTCGAGAAGAGGTCGGGACTGCGGATGAGCCAGGTCGTCGAGCAGGCGCTCGACTGCGACCCCGCCCGCATCGCCGTCGCGAGCGGACCCAACCTCGCCCTCGAGATCGCGAGGGAGCAGCCGACGGCCGCCGTGATCTCCTCGTCGAGCCAGGAGACGGCCGACCGCATCGCGCGCACGGCGCGCAATCGCTACTTCCGCAGCTTCGTCAACACGGACGTCATCGGCACCGAGTTCGGCGGCGTCCTCAAGAACCTCATCGCGGTCGCGATCGGCATCGTCGACGGCGTCGGCTACGGCGAGAACACGAAGGCGTCGATCATCACGCGCGGACTCGTCGAGATGACCGACTTCGCGGTCGCCTACGGCGCGCAGCCCGCGACCATGCAGGGTCTCGCCGGCCTCGGCGACCTCATCGCGACATGCCAGTCGCCCCTCAGCCGCAACAACACGGCCGGCCGGCTCCTCGGCCAGGGCTACACCTTCCAGGACGTCGTGAAGCAGATGGAGCAGACGGCCGAGGGCCTCGGCTCCGTCGCGCCCATCCTCAAGCTCGCGAAGGCGAAGGGCGTCGAGATGCCCATCGTCGAGCAGGTGAAGATGGTGCTCGACGGCACGCTCGCGCCGCGCGACATCGCGCCGCATCTCACGACAGACGACGACACCCCCCAGGGGGAGAGGACGACGAATGACGACGGCGACAGTGGCGGTGCTCTTCGGCGGGCGCTCCAGCGAGCACTCCATCTCGTCCGCGACGGCGGGCGGCGTGCTGGGGGCGATCGACCGTGACCGCTACCGCGTGATCCCGATCGGCATCACGCGCGACGGCGTCTTCGTCCTCGAGGACGACGACCCCGGCAAGTTCCGGCTCGACGCGGCGAAGCTCCCCGAGGTCGTCGACAACGGCACGCGCATCGTGTGGCCGACGGCGGGCGGCGACCGCACCCTGCGTGTCGTCGACGCCGACGGCACCGAGCGGGAGCTCGGCGTGGTCGACGCCGTCCTGCCCATCCTGCACGGCGTGCACGGCGAGGACGGCACCATGCAGGGCTTCCTCGACATCCTCGAGCTGCCCTACGCAGGCGGCGGCGTACTCGACTCGGCGCTCTGCATGGACAAGCACTTCATGAAGATCGCGCTGCAGGCGGCGGGCGTGCCCGTCGCGCCGTGGACGACCGTCCGCCAGCAGCGCTGGGAGCGCGCGGCGGACGAGGTGCGCGCGGAGGCCGAGGCCCTCGGATACCCGCTGTTCGTCAAGCCCGCCCGTGCGGGTTCGAGCGTGGGCGTCTCGAAGGCGCACGACGCGTCCGAGCTCGACGAGGCCATGCGCGTCGCGTTCGCCGAGGACGACAAGGTGCTCGTCGAGGTGGGCATCGTCGGCCGCGAGATCGAGGTCGCCATGCTCGAGGGACGCGACGGGGCGCCCGCCCGCGCGTCGCTGCCGGGCGAGATCGTGCTCACGACGCGCGACTTCTACGACTTCGAGGGGAAGTACCTCGGAGGAGAGGGCGTCGACGTCGTGTGCCCCGCGGCCCTCTCGGACGAGGAGATCGCGGCCATCCGCGACGTCGGCGTCCGCGCCTTCGAGGCGGTCGACGGCCGCGGCCTCGCCCGCGTCGACGTGTTCCTCACGCCCGAGGGCGACATCGTCGTGAACGAGCTCAACACGATGCCGGGGTTCACCCCGATCTCGATGTTCCCGAAGTGCTGGATCGCGTCGGGGATGACCTACTCGGAGCTGATCACCGAGCTCGTGGAGCTGGGGATGGCGCGCGCGGCCTGATCAGTCGCCCGCGTCGCCCGTCGTGGGCGCGTCGGTCGCCTCCGGCTCCGCCACGTCGGGATCGGTGCACTGGGCGGTGCGGGGAAGGGACTGCACGGCGGAGCCGAGCGCCGACCCGGCCAGGACGCTGTCGGCCGTGACCACCTCGGTGTTCACGTAGACCTGCACGGCCGGCTCCCTGCCGTAGGTCGTCATGCGGAGGTTGGGCCGGTCGGTCTCGTCGACGATCCAGTCGACGCCGTCGATCGTCACGCACTGCTGCGTGGTCGGCGCCGGCGCGTCGAACCCGCACGAGAGGATGACGGCCGTGCCGGCGTCGTCGCCCCACGCGGCCGTCGCCTGCGCGTCGGTCCACCGGCGCTCGAGCCCCGACACGGAGTCGGGCATCCGCACCGACACGTCGGCGCAGAGGGGGTCGCCCGCGTCGGGAGCCGCCTCGAGGTGGACCGTGGGCGTGCAGCCCGCGAGGAGCGAGGCCGCGAGGACGGCGAGCACGGGGACGGCGGCGAGACGGCGGGGCACCCGTCCAGCCTAGGCTCGCCGCCCCTGGGCGTTCGCCTACGCTGGACGGATGCATGCTGATCCGACCGTGGGCGAGCTGAGCGAGGGCGCCATCCTGCGGCGGATCCTCTCCCGCACGGGGCGCGCCACGGCCGCCATCCTCGGCCCGGGAGACGACGCCGCGGTCGTCGCGGCTCCCTCCGGCTCGGTGGTCGCGACGACCGACACCCTCGTGCACGGACCCGACTTCCGTCTCGCGTGGACGAGCGGGCGCGACCTCGGCTGGAAGGCGGCGGCCGTGAACCTCGCCGATGTGGCGGCCATGGGCGCGCGTCCGACGGCGCTCCTCGTCGCCCTCGCCATGCCGGAGGGCACCCGCATCTCGTTCGTGGAGGCGCTCGCTGACGGGCTCCGCGAGGCGTGCGACGCCCTCGCGCCGGGCTGCGCCGTCGTCGGCGGCGATCTCACGGTGAGCGACGTGCTCACGGTCGCCGTGACCGCGCTCGGCGACCTCGAGGGCCGCGCCCCCGTCACGCGCTCGGGCGCGAGACCGGGCGACGTCGTCGCGGTGGCTGGCGAGCTGGGTCATGCCGATGCGGGTCTCGCCGTGCTGTTCGGCAGGTTCCGCGATGCGGACGGGACGCCCCTGCCGGTCGACGACGCCGCGCTGCGCCCCGGCGATCTCGCGGCGCTCGCGGCCCAGCTGCGCCCGGCGCCTCCCGTGGGCCTCGGCCCGTTCGCGGCACTCGCCGGCGCGACCGCCATGATGGACGTCTCGGACGGGCTCGCGCTCGACGCGGGGCGGATGGCCGACGCCTCGCGGGCATCGCTCGACTTCGCGTCGGCCGCGCTCGGCGCGGACCCCGCGCGGGCGCTGGCGGGCGGTGAGGACCACGCCCTGCTCGCGACGTTCCCGGATGCGGACCTGCCCGCCGGCTTCCGCGAGGTGGGGCGCGTCATCGAGCGCGGCCCCGCGGCCGTGCTCGTGGACGGCGCGCCCTACGAGGGCCGGGCCGGCTGGGACCCCTATCGCGACTGGGACGCCGCGACCGGCTGAGCGCTCAGCCCGCCGGCTCTCCCCACCACAGCGTCGTGTCGCCGTAGGCGCGGTCGCGCCATGCGGCGAGCCCCGCCGCCGCCCAGTCGGGAGCGCCGGAGCGCGTCGCCCGCTCCACGACGACGAGGCCGTCTGGAGCGATCAGCGGGGCGAGGAGGGCGAGGTCCTCCGACAGCTCGGCGTCCGGGAGCTCGTAGGGGGGATCGAGCAGCGCGATGTCGATGCCGGGAGCCGCCGATCGGAGGTACGTGCGCACCGCGACGGGATGCACGCGCACGCGCGGCGCATCCGCCCCCATCGCCCGGCGCACGGTGTCGGCGTTGCGCTTCGCGATCGCGGCGGCGGGCTTCGAGCGCTCGACGAGGTCGACCGCCGCCGCTCCCCGGCTCGCGCATTCGAGGCCCAGCGCGCCCGATCCGGCGTAGAGGTCGACGACGTCGGCGCCCGGCAGGAGCCCGGTGTCCTCGAGGGACGCGAAGAGCGACTCGCGCACGCGCTCGCTCGTGGGGCGCGTGCCGGAGCGGGGCACGTCGAGGCGCGCGCCGCCCGCCCGTCCCGCGATGATCCTCGTCACCCCGCCACGATACCGGCCGCCTGTCGGAGCCTCCTCCTAGACTCGTCCCATGCCGCACACGCTCGACTCCGCGCTCTCCGAGGCCGTGGGGGCGACGCACGCCGCCGCGCTCTCGCGCGCGTTCGGGATGGCGACGGTGGGCGACCTCCTCGCGCATTACCCGCGGCGCTACATGAGCCGCGGCGACCTCACGCCGATCGCGGGTCTCCCGCTCGGCGAGGCCGTGACGATCGTCGCCGAGGTGCTCCGCGTGCAGTCCCGCCCCATGCGCAGCCGCGGGGGGCGCCTGCTCGAGGTGATCATCGGCGACGGCTTCGGAGAGATGTCGCTGACCTTCTTCAACCAGGACTGGCGCCAGGGAGAGCTGCGCCGCGGCCGACGCGGCGTGTTCTCGGGCAAGGTGGGGGAGTACCGCGGCGGCCTCCAGTTCTCGCACCCGTCGTACGAGCTGTTCGAGGACGACGACGACACCGCAGATCGCGCGATCGAGTTCGCGAGCCGGCTCATCCCCGTCTACCCCGCGACCGCGACCGTCACGAGCATGCAGGTCGAGAAGCTCGTCGCAGCCTGCCTCGACGCCCTCGGAGAGGTGCCGGAGCCGCTGCCCGCCGACCTGCGCGACCGCGAGAAGCTCATGGGGGCGCGCGACGCACTGGAGGGCGTGCACCGCCCGGCCAACGAGGCCCACGCGTACGCCGCGCGCAAGGTGCTCCGCTGGCACGAGGCACTCGTCCTCCAGACCGCGCTCGCGCAGCAGCGGCAGTTCGTGCGCCATCTGGCCGCGGCGCGGCGGGAGGCGAGCCCCGGAGGACTGCTCGAGCGGTTCGACGCCGCACTGCCGTTCGCGCTCACCCCCGACCAGGAGACGACGGGAGCGCACATCGCCGCCGACCTCGTCGCGGGATGGCCGATGAACCGGCTCGTGCAGGGAGAGGTCGGCTCCGGCAAGACGCTCGTGGCGCTGCGCGCCATGCTGCAGGTCGCGGAGTCGGGAGGGCAGGCCGCGCTCATCGCGCCCACCGAGGTGCTCGCGGCGCAGCACCTCCGCTCCATCGCCCGCATGCTCGGGCCCCGGCTCGCGCCCGAGCTCATGCCCACCCTGCTCACGGGCCAGATGCCCGCGGCGGCGCGGCGTCGCGCCGCCCTCCACGTCGCGTCGGGTCAGGCGCGCATCGTCGTCGGCACGCACGCGCTGCTGAGCGAGAACACGACGTTCGCCGACCTCGGCCTCGTGGTCGTCGACGAGCAGCATCGGTTCGGCGTGGAGCAGCGCGAGACGCTGCGCGCGAAGGGGACGAGCCCGCACGCCCTCGTGCTGACGGCCACGCCCATCCCGCGGACCGTCGCGATGACGGTGTTCGGCGATCTCGACGTGTCGACCATCCGCACGATGCCCGCCGGTCGCGCCGGGATCGAGACGTACGTGGCACCGGTCGCGGAGCGGCCACGGTGGTTCGAGCGGGTCTGGGAGCGCGCGGCGGAGGAGGTCGGCAAGGGGCACCAGGTGTTCGTCGTGTGCCCGGCGATCGACGTCTCCGCGAAGGGCAAGGCCGCCGTCGAGGACGACGCGCCGGAGGCCGAGGACGGCGATTCGCGCGGGCCCCGATGGGGCGTCGCGCAGGTCGCCGAGCTGCTCGGGGGCCATCCGTCGCTCGGTCGGATGCGACTGGCGACGCTGCACGGGCGCATGCCGGGCGACGAGAAGGACCGCGTCATGCAGGAGTTCGCGGCCGGTCGGCTCGACGTGCTCATCGCCACGACCGTCATCGAGGTCGGCGTCGACGTCCCCAACGCCTCGACGATGGTCATCCTGGACGCCGACCGCTTCGGCGTGTCTCAGCTGCATCAGCTCCGCGGCCGCGTGGGCCGCGGGGGCGTGCCCGGCCTCTGCCTGCTCGTCACGGAGGCGAGGGAGGGCAGCGACGCGCGCGCCCGCGTCGACGCCGTCGCGGCGACGCTCGACGGGTTCGCGCTCGCGGAGGCCGATCTGGAGCTGCGCGGCGAGGGCGACGTGCTGGGCGATGCCCAGTCGGGCGTGCGCTCCTCGCTGCGCCTGCTGCGGGTCATCAAGGACGCGACGCTCATCGCACAGGCGCGGACCGAGGCCGACCGCGTGCTCGACGACGACCCGCTGCTCGACCGCCATCCCGGTCTCGCCGAGGCGCTGGCGCGACGGGTCACGCAGGTCGAGCGCGCCGCCCTGGCCAAGAGCTGACGCTCGCTAGGCTGGCCGCATGAGCAACCGGATCGCCGTCGTCCCGGGTTCCTTCGACCCGCCCACCCTCGGCCACCTGGACGTCATCCGCCGCGCTGCGTCGCTGTACGACGAGCTGCACGTGCTCGTGGTGCACAACCCCGACAAGGAGGGGATGCTGCCGATCGCCCTGCGGCTGCAGCTCCTCGAGCAGTCGGTCGCGGAGGCGGGCATCGGCGGCCGGGTGATCGTCGGCTCGTGGAGCGTCGGCCTGCTCGTCGACTACGCGCAGGAGGTCGGAGCCGGCGTCCTCGTCAAGGGCATCCGCTCGCAGGGCGACGTCGCCTACGAGACGCCCATGGCCGTCGTGAACAACCACCTCGCCGGCGTCGAGACGGTCTTCCTCCTCGCGGATCCCGCGCACTCCGTGGTGTCGAGCTCGCTCGTGCGGCAGGTGGCCGGGCTCGGGGGAGACGTGTCGCCGTACGTCCCGGCACCCGTGGCGCGCTACCTCGAGAGCGCGACCTCCCGCGAGTTCTGACGCGCGGCGCCGCGCGGCCCGCGCGGCGGGTCGCGACGGTAGGCTGGGTCCTTGTGAGAACGCGTCATAACGGGCCCTTCGTGCTGCCCGTCCGCGATATCGTCCGCAAGCCCGGGGAGATGCGGGAGCACTCGCTCGTCATCCCGGCGCCCGATCAGTGGGGCGAGGGGATCGTGTCCGTCCCGAAGGGGAAGGAGCTCGACCTCGAGGTCCGGCTCGAGTCCGTGCACGAGGGCATCCTCGTCACGGGCGACGTCGAGACGGAGTACGAGGGGGAGTGCGGGCGCTGCCTGCGAGAGATCGTCCAGCCTGTCGAAGTCGAGTTCCAGGAGCTTTTCGAGTACCCTGGAGGGGAAACCACTGACTTCGAGGTTCAAGACGACCACGTGGATCTTGAAACTCTGGTCAGGGATGCGGTCGTTTTGTCGCTTCCGTTTCAGCCGGTGTGCCAGCCGGATTGCCCCGGTCTTGATCCGGCCACGGGTGAGCGTCTGGCCCCGGGCACTGGTTCTCCGCAGCAGGAGCCCCTCGATCCGCGATGGGCTGCGCTCCGGGAACTCACCGACCAGGATGGATCGGCGGACACCGCCGCCCCGAACACAGAAGAGAGCTAGTCATGGCAGGTAACCCCCCGAAGCGGAAGGTCTCCCGCTCCAACACCCGCTCGCGCCGCGCGCAGTGGAAGGCGGAGGCGCCCGCCCTCGTCAAGACGGTGGAGAACGGCAAGGTCGTCTACAGCCGTCCGCACCAGGCCAAGGTCGTCACCGACTCGCAGGGCACCGAGCTGTTCCTCGAGTACAAGGGCCGCAAGGTCGCCGACGTCTGATCGTCGGAAACGTACTTCCGTGGCGCACCAGCGGCCACTGACCGAGAAGCTCGGCGTCGAGATCGACGCCGAGCTTCTTGGTTTGGCCCTCACCCATCGCTCCTACGCCTACGAGCACGGCGGCATCCCGCACAACGAGCGGCTCGAGTTCCTCGGTGACTCCGTGCTGGGGCTCGCCGTGACGACGATGCTCTACGCGCGTCATCCCGAGCTCGACGAGGGGGCGCTCGCGAAGCGCCGTGCCAGCGTCGTGTCGACCGTCGCCCTGGCCGAGGTGGCGCGCGGCATCGGCCTCGGTGCGCACATCCGGCTCGGGCGCGGCGAGGAGCAGACCGGCGGCCGCGACAAGGACTCCATCCTCGCGGACGCGACGGAGGCCGTGTTCGGCGCGGCCTACCTCTCCGCGGGTCCCGAGGAGGCCGCGGCGCTCGTGCTGCGCCTCATCGAGCCCCTTCTCGCCGACCCCGAGCGCTACGGCGCGGCCGTCGACCCGAAGACGAGCCTGCAGGAGCTGTCCGCGCGGCTCGGCAGGGGCGCGCCCTCCTACACCGTGACGGCGTCGGGTCCCGACCACGACAAGCGCTTCACGGCCACCGTGATCGTCGGCGACCACGCCTCGACGGGCGAGGGCACCAGCAAGAAGCAGGCGGAGATGGCGGCGGCGCTGACGGCGTGGCACGCGCTGTCCGACCGCGGCGTCGATGCCTGAGCTGCCCGAGGTCGAGGTCGTCCGTGCGGGCCTCGAGCCCGCCGTCGCCGGCGCGGCCGTTGTCGCCGTCGAGGTGCTCGATCCGCGCGCCCTCACACGGCACCCGGGAACGGCGGCCGACTTCGAGGGACGGCTCGAGGGGCGCGCGATCGCCGCCGCGGTGCGTCGCGGGAAGTTCCTGTGGCTGCCGCTCGACGACGGTGCGGACGAGGCGATCGTCGGGCACCTGGGGATGAGCGGGCAGCTGCTGCTGCGCTCCGTCGATGCGCCCCGCGAGCGTCACGAGCGCATCCGGATGGTCGTCGACCATCCGTCGCACGGCGAGCTCGCCGTCGTGTTCGCCGACCAGCGCACCTTCGGCTCGCTCGCCGTCGACGCCCTCGTTCCGACGGGTGACGGCGCGGCGGGCGGACGGGGGAGCGCGGCGCCCGTCGTCGCGTCGCAGGCCGCGCACATCGCCCGCGACCCGCTCGATCCGGCATTCCGGCCCGACGCCTTCGTCGGGGCGCTCGCGCGCAGCCGATCCGCCGTCAAGCGCGTGCTGCTCGATCAGGCGGTCGTGAGCGGCATCGGCAACATCTATGCCGACGAGGCGCTGTGGGCGGCGCGCGTCCATCCGGAGACGCCGGCGTCCGCCGTGTCGACGCGCACGGCGAACCGGCTGCTCGCCGAGGTGCGCGCCGTGCTGCAGAAGGCCCTCGCCGAAGGGGGCACGAGCTTCGACGCCCAGTACGTGAACGTCAACGGGCAGGCGGGCTACTTCGCGCACTCGCTCCACGCGTACGGACGCCAGGGGCAGCCCTGCGACCGGTGCGGCCGGCCGCTGGTTCGCGAGGCGTTCGCCAACCGTGGCAGTCACTACTGCCCTCGCTGCCAGCGACGTCAGTGATGTGCTTCATCCGGTCACGAGTTAAGCGTATTCACTTAATTGCGGCATGGATTCAGTGATATGCTTCATCGCATGACGGTGGCAGTGATCGCGGACATCATCTCCTCGCGCGAGGCGGCGTCACGAGACGAGGTGCAGCGCGCCATCGAGGCGGCCGTGATCGAGGTCGACCGCACCTACCCGTGGGCGCTGCAGGCCTGGTATCCGACCGTCGGCGACGAGTTCCAGGCCGTCTTCCGCACCGTCGACGACGCGCTGCTCTCGACCCTCTACTTCCAGCTCGCGCTGCCGAAGGGCGTCGCGTGCCGTTTCGGGATCGGGCTCGGCGGCATCGCCCGCGTCCAGTCGCGGCTGTCGGAGGGCATCCAGGACGGCCCCGGCTGGTGGGCCGCCCGAGCCGCCGTCGAGCGCGCACGCGACCTCGAGCGCACCCGCGCCCCCTTCGCGCGCTCATGGTTCGTCGTCGACGAGGACTCCGCTCCGCACGAGATCGCCCAGGAGGGGCCCGTCAACGCCTACCTGATGGCGCGCGACCAGCTCGTGTCCGACTTCACCCCCCGCGTGCGCCGTTCGCTCTTCCTCCGCTGGTGCGGCTATCCGCAGAAGACGATCGCCGAGATGGAGGGGGTCTCGCCGTCCGCGGTCTCGCAGGCGCTCAACCGGCCAGCGTCGATGGCCCTGAGGGTCGGCGCGGAGGCGCTCGAGCTCGGCGTGCGCGCCCGTCGCGTCTTCCCCGACGCGCGCTAGAGCCGACGCCGGTCAGGGGCGGGAGGCCCGTGCGCGGCGGGCGAGGGCCAGGGCGTCGCGAGCCACCTGCGCCGACGAGTCGGCGTCGCGCAGCCACAGCGGAACCGCCGCGGTCGCGATGCCGAGGGCCTCGACGCGCGCGACGGATGCGGCGTCCTCGAGACCGACCATCCACGCGTCGAGCAGCCCGCCCGATGCGCGGGCGCCGTAGTGCTGTGCGACGGCGGCGGCATCCGTCTCGACCCCGATGGCGGCCAGACACGCATCCGCCATCCCGCGCACGACGGCCCCGCCGATGACGCCCGAGACGCCGACGACGGGCGCCGGGGATGCCGCGACCGCCTCGCGCATGCCCGGCACGGCGAGGACGGGGCCCACCGACACGACCGGGTTCGAGGGCGCGACGAGCACGACGTCGGCTCGCGCGACCGCCTCGAGCGCGCCCGCGGACGGACGCGCCAGGGCGATGCCCTCCTGCTCGAAGGCGCGGGCGGGCAGAGCGGCGCGATGGCGCACCCACCACTCCTGGAAGTGCATGCGCCCGCCGTCGTCGACGAGGACATGGGTGTCGATCTCGTCGTCGGTCGCGGGATGGAGGGTGACGCCGAGATCCCATCGCGCCCCCAGCCGCGCGTACACCTCCGACACGGTCGCGCCCGCGCGGAGCCAGGCCGTCCGGGCGATATGAGTGCCGAGGTCGAGGTCCCCGAGCGTGAACCAGTCGGGCGCGACCCCCCACTCCGCGAGCTCCGCCGAGACGCGTTCGGACTCGCCGGACCGTCCCCAGCCGCGCGCGCGGTCGTTGACCCCGGCGAGCGCGTACAGCAGGCTGTCGTGGTCCGGCGCGATCCGCAGGCCGGACACCCACCAGTCGTCGGCCGTGTTGACGACCACGTCGATGCGGGCGTCGGGCTCCTCGCGGCGCACGTGCTCCCGCAGCCCCGCGACGAAGCGGGCGCAGCCGACGCCGCCCCCGATGACCGTGTAGCGCATCCGTCCACGGTACCGGGGGCGGCGGCGGGGCCGTCACTCCAGGGTCTTCTCCCACGCCGCCGCGTACGCGGCGGGGCGGAATCCGACGGCCTCGTTGACGTCGAGCATGTAGCGATTCTCCTCGGCGTTGAACGTCGACACGCACGGCGACTCTGGTGCCACCTCGCGCCACCGCTGCAGCCCCACGCACTTCACGATCGCACCGAGGCGGCGCCCTCTGTGCTCCGGCATGACGAGCGTCCCCCACTGGGACGTGGGTCGGCTGCGGTCGACGCCGACCTGCAGCTCGTTGAACGCCGCGACCTCGCCCGTCGGCTCGTGCACGACGAGCGTCACGCCGAGCAGCTGGCCTGCTTCCGCGAGCCGGCGGTCGCGTACGGCGAGGCGCTCGGCGTCCCACGACGACTCCTCGATCGACAGCTCGCCGGCGGGCACGTCGGTGGACATCCGCGCGATCGCCCGCGCGTAGCCGTCGGCGTGCTCGGCCGGGGTGGCGCCCGCCCACCACACGACGCGGTAGTCGGAACCCGCGCGCGCCTGCGCGTCGGCGAGGAGGGCGTCGACCGCGTCGAACGAGCCGTGCAGATCGAACACGCTGTTGCGCTCCACCTGGCCCAGCGCGTAGCCCGCGCGCTGCATGCGCCGTGCAGACGGGTCGGCCGCGGGGATGGCGCCGGCGCCCGTCGGTGGGACGAGGACGTCGTCGCCGACGGCGGTCGGGCGGTGGATGGTCCACCCCTGGAGGACGGAGCGCCCCCGGTCGCGGGCGACCGCCTCCACGGCCGCGAGCAGGGCGTCTCCCACGCCGGAGTCCTCCTCGTCCGCCTCGACGGAGACCTCGACCTCCGCGGAGCGCGTCGTCGTGGTGTCCTCCGACAGCGAGGCGGTGCCCACCACGACATCGCCACGACGGGCGAGGAGCCCGTGGTGGGTGCGGTAGCGCCGTTCCTGCCAGCGGCTCAGCAGCTCGGCCGGGTCGTCGTCGTGCAGATCGGTGCCGGAGTCCCGACGCCAGGACGCGTTGGCGATGCGGGCGAGCGCGAGGAAGCCGGCGGCGTCGTCGGCGTCGAGCGATGCGGGGACGACGAGGGGGTCGATCGTCCAGTCCATGGGGATGCCTCTCTGTGCGGGGTGCCCCGCGGAGCGGTCGGCTCCGCGGGGCGGGGTGGGTCGGCGGGCGCTCATCGGATGAACGGGGTGCCGTGCAGCAGGTGCGCGCGGGCGACCGCGAGCTCGTGCTCGCGGCGGGCCGCCTCGGCGGTGCGCAGCCGCTCGTGGTGTGCGCGCGCCCGCTCCTGCGCGTCGGCGGGACGGGTGCCCCACAGCAGCAGTCGCAGGCCGATGCGCATGGCGAGGCGATCGGCCGCGCTCGTCCGCGGGGTGCGCTCGGGGATGACCGAGAGCTCCGTGGCGAGGCGGGAGACCGCCTGCGGTTGGGGCGGATGGGGACGGGACAGGTGAATCGTGTTCACGGTGCTTCCTTCGTGAGGGAGAGGTGTTCCGATGCGGAACGGGAGACGACCCCGGGTGGCCGGATGGCGATGCCGGGGACGGCGGGGGCGCGGCCGGGGTGACCGGCCGGGCGGTGTGCCGAGCGGGGGGGCTCAGGCGCGGGGACGGGACGCGGTCCCGTCAGGACGGACCTGTCCCGAGACGGAGGAAGGGGTCCGGTGCGGCCGCGCTACGACTGACGTCGTGCGGTGCCGATCGCGATCCAGCTCCCGAGACGGAGCCCTGCCCCATGAGCGGGGACGGAGGCCGTGCGGGCGATGAACGCGTCTGGCGTGTTCGTTGTGGTATCCATGTCGGCCTCCTCCTCTCGGACCTCATGCGGGCGGTGCGCCCGGGGTGATCGTGTGCGGTCAGCCACATTACGCATGCTTCACAGCGCACGTCAAGCGGATTCCCAGTCTGCTCCGCGCCGAGCCGCCTGCGATGACGGGTCGTGCGGGTGCCTTCCGGTACCGTGAGACGCGGAATCACGCGGATCGACGGCAGGACGGAGGGCGGCGCCGGTGCACCTGAAGAGCCTCACGCTCAAGGGCTTCAAGTCCTTCGCGCAGCCGACCACGTTCGCGCTCGAACCGGGTGTCACCGCGATCGTCGGCCCCAACGGCTCGGGCAAGTCGAACGTCGTGGACGGACTCGCGTGGGTGATGGGCGAGCAGGGGGCGAAGACGCTCCGCGGCGGGAAGATGGAGGATGTCATCTTCGCCGGCACCGCCACGCGGGGGCCGCTCGGGCGTGCGGAGGTGCAGCTCACGATCGACAACGCCGACGGCGCGCTCCCGATCGAGTACACCGAGGTGACGATCAGCCGCACGCTCTTCCGCAGCGGGCAGAGCGAGTACGCGATCAACGGCGAATCGTGCCGGCTGCTCGACGTGCAGGAGCTGCTGAGCGATTCGGGGCTCGGGCGCGAGATGCACGTCATCGTCGGGCAGGGGCGTCTGGACAGCGTGTTGCAGGCCACCCCGGAGGAGCGCCGCGGCTTCGTCGAGGAGGCGGCAGGCATCCTCAAGCACCGTCGGCGCAAGGAGAAGACGGTCCGCAAGCTCGACGCGATGGAGCAGAACCTCCAGCGGCTGAGCGATCTCGCCGGCGAGATCCGGCGACAGCTGAAGCCGCTGGGCCGTCAGGCCGAGATCGCCCGCGAGGCGCAGACGATCGCGGCGCTCGTGCGCGACGCGAAGGCGCGCCTGTACGCCGACGACGTCGTGCAGCTGCGCGAGACGCTCGCGGCGCACGCGCGCGACGAGCACGAGCGCCATGCCGAGCGGATGGTCCTCCAGGAGCAGTCGGACCGGGTGAAGGCGCGCATCTCCGAGCTCGAGCGTGAGCAGAACGCGGAGGCCGTGGACGAGGCGCGTCGCGTGCTCTTCGGCCTCGAGCAGGTCCAGGAGCGGCTGCGCGGACTCTTCACGCTCGCCAACCAGCGTCTGTCGCTCCTGAGTGCCGACGACGACGAGGCGGCGCATCGCGTCACCGTCACGCAGGCAGCCGTCGACGACGCGCGTGCCGAGGCGGTCGCGATCTCCGACGGCATCGGCGGCGCGCAGGACGCCGCCCAGCAGGCCGCGCGTCGCGTCGCGGCCGCGCGCGCCGACCTGGACGCGCTCGACGTCGAGATCGCCGAGCAGAGCGCGCTCGTCTCCGCCCACGACATGCGCCTCACGACGCTGCGTGCCGCGACGGACGCGGCGCAGCAGACGCTGGCCGCGGTGCGCGGCGGCGTCCTCCGCCAGCAGAACGCCCTCGACGCCGCGGAGGCCCGCCGCATCGAGGCGGCCGACGCCGTCGCCCAGCTCGAGGACATCGCCGCGACGGAGGGCGAGGCCGCCGATCTGCAGGCGGCGTACGAGACCGCGCAGCGGGAGGCGGCGGACGCCGAGGCGGCACTCGAGTCGCTGCGCGAGGCGCACCGCGCCGCCGAGCGCGAGGCGGACGGCCTCGCGGCGAAGGCCGCGGCGCTCGGAAGCGCGCTCGACGTGCGCGGAGGCGCGGCGGAGATCATCGCGCGCGGAGGAGACGGCGTGCGGGGGCTCGTGGGCGACAGCGTGCAGGTGCGCGGGGGCTTCGAGGCCGCCATCGCCGCCGTCCTCGGCACCCAGGCGGAGGGCGTGCTCGTCGACGACACGGCCGCGGCGCACCGCATCGCGGCCGAGGCGGAGGAGGCGGGCGTCGTCGACATCGTCATCGCCGAGGCGCCGGTGGCCGCGCGCCCTCCCGCGCCGCCCGGGGCCGTCTCCGCCCTCGATGTCGTCACGGGCCCCGACGGCGTCCGCGGCGTGCTCGCCCGGGTCGTGATCGTCGACGACCTCGCCGCCGCGCGCGCCGTCTTCGCCGCGGAGCCCGAGCTCGACCTCGTCGCCGTGACGCGCACGGGGGAGGTGGCGACGGCGCACACGCTGCGGGCGGGGACGGGCGGCGAGCGCTCCCGCCTCGAGCTGCAGGCCGAGCGCGACGCCGCGGTCGAGCGCCTCGTGGAGGTGCGGGCCTCCGTCGACTCGCGCGCAGCAGAACGGGCCGAGGCGGACGAGCGGCTGCGGACGGCGCGCCGCGTCTCGAAGGAGCGGCTCCACGAGCTCCGCACCCACGATGCGCAACTCGCCCAGCACGCCGAGCAGGTGAACCGGATCACCGTGCGCCACGAGGCCGTGGTCGCGGAGTGCGATCGCCTGCGTGCCGGCCTGGTGCAGGCGCAGTCGGCCGTGGCCGACGCCGAGGCCGACGCGCGCACGGCCGCCCAAGCGTTCGAGGCGGCGGCGTCGCAGCCGCGGCCCGTGCTCGACGCCTCGGCGCGGGAAGGGCTGCTGGCCGCGGTGGAGAGCGCGCGCGAGAGCGAGATGGCCGCCCGCCTCGAGGTGGAGACGCTGCGCGAGCGCGTCCGCGCCGCGTCGGCGCGCGCCGACGAGCTGGAGCGGCAGCGCGAGCGCGAGCGCGAATCAGCGGAGCGCGCCGCCCGCAGGGCCGTCGTGCGGCGTGCGCAGCGCGAGATCGCGCAGGGGGTCGCCGATGAGGTGCCCGCCGTGCTCGACGCGGCGGCGCGGTCGGTCGCGGAGGCGCGCATCGCGCTGGCGGAGGCGGAGAGCGCGCGATCGGCCGTCACCGAGGAGCTGCGCGCGCTGCGCGCCGACGAGGCGCGCCTGCGCGACCGGCTCTCCGGGCTCACCGAGAGCGTGCACGGGCTCGAGCTGCAGATCCACGAGAAGAAGCTGCATCTGACGAGCCTCCTCGAGCGCGTCGCGAGCGAGCTCGGTCTCGGCGAGGAGATCCTGGTGGCCGAGTACGGGCCGACCCAGCCGGCGCCCCGCGATCCCGGCGCGGCGCCGGACCACGACGAGCCGTCGACCATCCCCTACGACCGCCGCATGCAGGAACGGCGCCTGCGCGAGGCGGAGCGGAAGCTCGCCCAGCTGGGACGCGTGAACCCCCTCGCCCTGGAGGAGTTCGCCGCCCTCGAACAGCGCCACCGCTTCCTCACCGAGCAGCTCGACGACCTCGTCCAGACGCGCAAGGACCTGGTGACGATCATCGCCGATCTCGACGAGCGCATGCAGACGATCTTCGCGGCGGCGTTCGAGGACACCCGGACCGCCTTCCACGAGGTGTTCCCGATCCTCTTCCCCGGTGGGAAGGGCGACATCGCGCTCACCGACCCCGACGACATGCTGACGACGGGGATCGAGGTCACGGTGCGCCCCGTCGGCAAGAAGATCGAGCGGCTCTCGCTGCTCTCGGGAGGCGAGCGCTCGCTCGCGGCGGTCGCGCTGCTGACCGCGATCTTCAAGGCGCGTCCGAGCCCGTTCTACATCCTCGACGAGGTCGAGGCTGCGCTCGACGACGCCAACCTCGGGCGCCTGCTGGGCGTGTTCGAGCAGCTGCGCGCGTCGAGCCAGCTCCTCGTCATCACCCATCAGAAGCGCACCATGGAGATCGCCGACGCCCTGTACGGCGTCTCCATGCGCCAGGACGGGGTGTCGGCCGTGGTCGGGCAGCGGGTCGGCGACAGGGCGGCATCGTGACGGCCGTCGACTCCTTGGCGCGTCTCGCACCGGAGCTTCGTCGCCGCCCCGATGTCGAGGCCCCGGACCTCGTCGCGGCGGACGCGAGCGACCGGCTCATCCTCGCCGAGGCGGGGGAGCCGGGGTCGGACGTCGTCGTCATCGGCGACCGCTACGGTGCGCTCGCGCTGTCGCTGCTCGACGCGCATCCCGCGACGCGCGTCCGGCTGCACCAGGACGCGCTCACGGGCGAGCGCGCCCTCGCGGAGAACGCCCGCGAGACGGGCGTCGACCTCTCGGGGCTGGAGCGGCACGACCTCGACGCCGACCTCCTCGTCGGCGCGCGCCTCGTCCTGCTCCAGCTGCCGCGGGCGCTCGACGCGCTCGACGAGATCGCCGAGCTCGTCGCCGCGAACGCGGCCGACGACGTCCGCGTCGTCGCGGGCGGCCGCGTGAAGCACATGACCCTCGGAATGAACGACGTGCTGGCGCGTCACTTCTCCGACGTCTCCGCGAGCCGTGCCGCGGGCAAATCGCGCGTGCTGAGGGCGGCGGGGCCGCGTCGCGGCGGCGCCGCCCGCTGGCCGAGACGCGTGCGGCACGACGACCTCGGACTCACCGTGTGCGCCCACGGCGCCGCGTTCGCCGGGGCGTCGATCGACATCGGCACGCGGTTCCTCCTCGGCTTCCTCGGCGAGCTGCCCGCCGCAGAGCGGGCGATCGACCTCGGGTGCGGGACGGGCGTGCTCGCGACGTCGTTCGCGCTCGCGCACCCGCAGGCGCGGATCGTCGCGACCGACCAGTCCGCCGCCGCCGTGGCGTCGGCGTCGGCCACCGTCCGCGCCAACGGCGTCGCCGACCGGGTGTCGGTGGTGCGCGACGACGGCCTCGGGTCCTGCGACGACGCGTCTGCCGACCTCGTCCTGCTCAACCCGCCCTTCCACTCCGGCGCGGCCGTCACCGACCGCATCGCCCCGCGTCTGTTCGCGGACGCGGCGCGCGTGCTGCGTGAGGGCGGCGAGCTGTGGTGCGTGTGGAACTCGCACCTGGCCTATCGCGGCGCCCTCGAGCGGATCGTGGGTCCGACCCGGCAGATCGGGCGGAACAGCAGGTTCACGGTGACCGCCTCGACGCGCCGCTGATCCGTCGCGCGGCCCCGCGCGAACTAGGCTGGAGGCATGGCGGAGAAGTGGTCACTCGGGCGCGCGCTGCGCGGGATGTTCGTCAAGCCCACGATCGACGAGGGCACCTGGGACGACCTCGAGACGGCCCTCCTCACGGCCGACTTCGGCCCCGACATCACCGAGCGCATCGTCGACGAGCTTCGCGACAAGGTCGACCGCTATCGGACGACCGATCCGCGCGACCTCCAGCGCATGCTGAAGGAGACGCTGGAAGAGCACTTCGCGCGCTTCGACACGACGCTGAAGCTCACCGAGCGCCCCGCCGTCGTCCTCGTCGTGGGCGTCAACGGCGTCGGGAAGACGACGACGATCGGGAAGTTCGCGCACTTCCTGCGGCGATACGACCGCAGCGTCATCGTGGGGGCCGCCGACACGTTCCGCGCCGCGGCGGTCGACCAGCTCGCGACGTGGGCGGAGCGCGGCGGCGCCCGCATCGTGCGCCCGGAGCGCGAGGGGCAGGACCCGGCATCCGTCGCCTTCCAGACGATCGACGAGGCGAAGCGCACCGGGACCGAGATCGTGCTCGTCGACACGGCCGGCCGCCTCCACACGAAGGGCGGCCTCATGGACGAGCTGACGAAGATCCGGCGCGTGATCGAGAAGCAGGCTCCCATCAGCGAGGTGCTGCTCGTGCTCGACGCGACGACGGGGCAGAACGGGGTCATGCAGGCCCAGGCGTTCCTCGAGCACGCGGGTGTGACGGGGCTCGTCCTCACCAAGCTCGACGGCTCGGCGAAGGGCGGCTTCGTGCTCGCCGTGCAGGAGCGCACCGGCATCCCCGTCAAGCTGCTCGGCCAGGGCGAGGGGATCGGAGACCTCACGGGCTTCACCCCGCATGTCTTCGCCGCGTCGCTTGTCGACTGACCTCGCGAATGGAAGAGTGGCCCCATGGCGATCGAACACGACTTCTTCGGCCTGCTGGAGTCCGGCCCTGACGGCTCGATCTTCTGGTCCGAGAACGTCGAGCTCGGCGATCAGACGGTGTCGGTCGACCTGACGGCGCCCGATCAGGAGGACGTGTCGCAGGACGCGCTCGACGCCGCCGCGGCGATCGTCTCGTCGCTCGAGGAGATCGACCGCCGCAGCCGCGTGGCCATGCTCGGCGAGGTGGACAACAGGGCGAGCGAGGTCACCGAGTACATCCTCATGCAGCAGGAGACCCTGGGGGACGGGCTCGAGGAGTTCCTCGTGGACGTCTCCGGCGATGCGGCGGTCGACATCATCCGCTCGCTCAACCTCATGAGCATGACGATCCTCGCCGACGAGCACGGCGGCGGTGATCCGTTCGCGGTGCTCGAGTACGCGCTCGACCCCGATGCGACCGACGACGTCCTGCTCGTGAACCTCACGAGCGACGGTGCCGTGCACTCCGTCACGAGCGCCGAATAGCGCTCATCGCGCCGCGATCAGCTCGCGCGTGAAGGGATGGGACGGCGCGGCGTAGACCGCCTCCGTGGGGCCCTCCTCGACGATCCTCCCCGACTGCATGACGGCGACCCGGTCGGCCATCGTGCGCACGACCGCCAGGTCGTGCGAGATGAACACGACGCCGAGCCCCTCGTCGCGCTGCAGTCCGCGCAGGAGGTCGAGGACGCCCGCCTGGGTCGTGACGTCGAGCGCCGAGACGGGCTCGTCGCACACCAGCACGTCGGGGCGGCCCGCGAGAGCGCGGGCGATCGCGACGCGCTGGCGCTGTCCGCCCGAGAGGGACGCCGGGCGCCGCGCGAGGACGTCGCGGGGGAGCCCGACGCGTGCGAGCAGCGCATCGGGGGCCGGTGCGCCGTCTCGGTGCGACAGGCGCAGGATGCGGGCCACGTCGTGCCGCGGATCGAACGAGCCGAGCGGATCCTGCGGCACGAGCCGCACGCACGGAACGGGGGACCCGTGCCGGACGGAGCCGGCGTCCGGCCGTTCCGCGCCGAGGAGGAGGCGCGCGAGCGTCGACTTGCCCGATCCCGACTCGCCCACGATGCCGATCGTCTCGCCGGCCCGGACATCGAGGTCGACGCCGTCGACGGCCGTCACGGTGCCCGCGACGGAGGAGTAGCGCCGCACGAGCGCCCTCGCCTCGAGGAGCGTGCGTCCCGGTTCGGCCGGCGGCCCCGGGCGCGGGCCGGACGGTCGCGCCGCGAGGAGGGCGGCGGTCGTCGGATGGCGCGGCGCGGCGAGGAGGGCCGCGGTCGTCGCCGTCTCCACGACGCGCCCCGCGTCGAGCACCGCGACACGGTCGGCGATGCGCGCCACCGCACCGAGGTCGTGGGTGACGAGCAGGATGGCCGCGCCCTCGTCGCGCAGCCGCCCGAGCAGGTCGAGGACGCGGACGGCCGTGGTGGCGTCGAGCGCCGTGGTCGGCTCGTCCGCGACGAGGACGGGCGCGCCCGCGACGATCGCCGAGGCGATGAGCGCGCGCTGGCGCATCCCGCCCGAGAGCTCTCCCGAACGCTGCCGCAGGCGCGCCCCCGCGTCCGTCAGCCCCGCCTGCTCGAGCGCCGAGATCACGCGGCGCCGCCGTTCGGGGCGCGGCACGCGCCGGACGGCGAGCGCCTCTCCCACCTCCGCCTCGATCGTGCGGAGCGGGTCGAGCGACTGCAGCGCGTCCTGGAGCACGAGTGCGACGTCGGCGCCGCGCCGTGCGCGCCATCCGCGCCGACCGGCCCGTCGCATGTCGACGCCGCCGAGCGAGAGCGCGTCGGCGGACACGCGCGCCAGCGGGTCGTCCTGTGTCAGGCCCAGGAGCGTGCGGGCGAGGACGGACTTGCCGGCGCCCGATCCGCCGACGACGGCGAGCACCTCGCCGGCGGCCAGGGACAGGTCGACGCCATGCAGCACCTCGCCCGCACGCGGCAGGGAGACGCGGAGCCCGGCGACCTCGAGGCGGCTCATCGGACGGCACCGATGCGGCGGCCGAGCACGGTGAGCACGACGGCGGTCCCGACGATCGCGAGGCCGGGGAAGACCGTGAGCCACCACGCGTAGGAGATGTAGACGCGCCCGGCGTCGAGCATGGCGCCCCACTCCGGCGACGGCGGCGGAGTGCCGAGCCCGAGGAAGCTGAGCGCCGACACCCAGACGATCGCCTGGCCGATGCCGAGCGTCGCCGTGGCGACGAGCGGCCACAGCGTGTTGGGCGCGATGTGGCGGGCGAACAGCGCCGCGCCGCCCACGCCCTCCGACCGCGCGTAGGCGACGTAGTCGCTGCGGGCCACGGAGCGCACGCGGCTGCGGAGGATCCGCGCGTAGCCGGGAGCGGTCGCAAGGCCGATGGCGAGCACCGAGCTCTCCGTGCCGGGGCCGAGGACCGCGACGAGGAGCAGGGCGAGGACGAGCGTCGGCAGGGCGAAGAGGACCTCGACGACGCGGCCGAGAGCCGCCTCGAGCCAGCGCGGGCCGAGACCCGCCGTGAAGCCGATGACGAGGCCGAGCCCGATCCCCACGGCCGTCGCCGCCAGGCCGATGCCGGCGGAGGCGGCCGCGCCGTGCACGATGCGCGTGAGCACGTCGCGCCCCGACTCGTCGGTGCCGAGCGGATGCGCCGCCGACGGCGGCGTGAACGCGGAGGCGGGCTCGATCGCGAGCGGGTCGCCCGGAGCCAGCAGCCAGGGCGCCGCGACCGCTGCGCCGAGCACGGCGAGAGCCGCCGTCGCAGCCGCCCCGGGCCATCCGAGCCGGCGGAGCGCGTTCACGAGCCGACCGCCACGTCGGGCGTGCGGACGGCGCCGGGGCGCGCACCGCGCAGCCGCGGATCGACGAGGAGCTCCGCGGCGTCGGCGATCACGATCACGGCGACGTAGAGCAGGGCGACGACCGATACCGCACCCACGACGACCGGCACGTCGCGGACGAGCGCGGCTTCCTGCAGCAGGCGTCCGAGGCCCGGGCGCGCGAACAGCACCTCGACGACGACCGCTCCGCTGAGGAGATTGCCGAAGGCCCAGCCCGACAGGGCCAGCGCCGGAAGGCTCGCATGCCGGAGCGTGTGCCGCAGGAGCACCCGGACGTCGGACGCACCGCGCGAGCGCGCCGACGTCGCGAACGGAGACTCCTCCGCCTCGTGCAGCGCGTCTCGGGACACCTGCGCCAGGAATCCCGCGATCGGCACGGCGAGCGTCACGACCGGGAGGACGAGCGCTGCGGGGTCGCTGCCCGCGCTCGTGGCGGGGAGCACCCCGAGCGTCGTGGCGAACACGAGGATGAGCACGGCGCCGAGCCAGAACTGCGGCACGACGGTGGCGGTGACCTCGACGGCCCGCAGCACGGCGTCGACGGCACGGCCCGCGATGCCGCGCGAGGTCGTCGCGACGACCGCGCCGACGACCGCGAGCGCCCACGCGAGGACGAGGGCGAGCAGGGCGAGCAGCAACGTCGACGGCAGCTGCTGGCCGATCAGCTCGGCGACGGGCTGGTGTCGCGCGTACGAGTCGCCCAGCTGCAGCGTCGCGACACGCCACAGCTGCAGGGCGTACTGCACGACGAGCGGTTGATCGAGGCCGTACGCGCGCTCGGCCGCGGCGACGGCGTCCGGCCCCGCCTGGGAGCCCGGCCCGCCGAGGATCGCCTCGAGCGGGTCGCCCGTCGCGCGCAGCGCGAAGAACACCACCGTGGCCGTGATGCCCACGACGAGGATCGCCCGCCCGATCCGCTCCGCGATCCAGCGCAGCGCCGCCATCCGGTCTCAGTCCGTCAGACGCGCGTCGACGAACGACGGGGTGGCGACGGTGCCGAGCGTCTCGACACCGGTCGCTCCGCCCACGAGGAAGTGGTTCTGCTGGTCGTAGAGCGGCAGGATGGCGAAGCTCTCCAGCACGATGCGCTGCGCCTCGGTGTACTGCGCTGCGCGGTCGGCCGGGTCGAGAGCGGAGGCGGCGGCATCGAGCGCGGCGTCGAGCTCCGGCACCCGCAGCATGGCGTGGTTGGCGAAGTAGCCCGAGGGGGCCGGCACCGTGCCGGACGAGTGGTAGAGGATGCGCAGGACGTCGGGGCCGACGATCGTGTACGGGGCGCTGACGGCCTCGTACTCGTGCGCGCCGAGGGCGCCGTACCACGTCGAGAGGTCGACGGGCGACAGCACGACGTCGAAGCCGACCGCGGCCGTGTTCGCCTGGATCTGCTGGAAGAGCGACTGCTCGGCCGCCGTCGACTGGTTGGTCGAGACGGGGAAGCGCACCGTGAGGCGCGCGCCGTCCTTCACCCGCACGCCGTCGTCGTCGCGCTCGGTCCAGCCCGCGTCGTCGAGGAGCGCACCGGCGGCGTCGGGATCGGTGGCGAACAGGGACTCGTCCGAGTAGGCGAGCGGCTCGACGCTCGACAGCGGGGAGAACGAGCGCTCCGCCGTCCCGAGGAAGAGCGTCTCGATGCCCGGGGTCGGGTCGGCGGCGCGGATGAACGCCTCGCGGACGCGCACGTCGTCGAACGGCGCCTGCGCCGTGTTGAGCTCGATGCGGTTGGAGGAGGCGGGGCGCGGGGCGTCGATGTGCGTGAGGCCGAGTCCCTCCGCCGCGACGATGTCGGAGGGGAGAGGGTTGTCGACGACGTCGACCTCGCCGGACGCGAGGGCCGCCTGCCGCGTCGCGGCGTCCGGGATGAACCGCCACTCGATGCCGTCGAGGTACGCGGGCCCGTCGTGGTCGGCGGTCGGGTTCGTCGACACGTAGTCGTCGTTGCGCACGAGCGTCACACGCTGCTGCGGCACCCACTCGTCCACGACGAACGGCCCCGTGCCGACCGGGGCGAGGCAGTTCTCCTCCTGGCCGCGGGCGAGGCCGGCGGGCGACTCCATGGCGGTCCACGGCTGGCTCAGCGCCTCGAGGAGGGCCGACTTGGGGGTGGACAGGTGCAGCCGCACCGCGTGATCGTCGACGACCTCGACCTCCTCGATCTGCTCGACGGCGAGATAGCCGGTCGAGGACGCGGTGTCGGGATCCTGCAGGTGCTCGATGTTGACCTCCACGGCCTCCGCGTCGAACGGCGTGCCGTCGGTGAAGACGATGTCGTCGCGCAGCGTGATGTCCCACGTGAGGCCGTCCTCGGACACCTCCCACCCTGACGCGAGCCACGGCCGGATGGCGCCGTCGGCGTCGCGGCCGAAGAGCGGCTCGAGGTACTGCGAGCTGAGGAGCGCCTGCGGGTAGTTGCCGCCCACGTGGGGGTCCAGGCAGGTCGGCTCGGCATCGCCCGTCGCGTAGACGAGCGTGCCGCCGTCGGCGCCGTCCTCGGAGGCCGGGGCCTCCGGAGCGGAGCACGCGGCGAGGAGCAGGAGGGGGGAGAGCGCGGCCGCGGCGGCGGCCAGACGAGGAGAGGGCATGGCGGCTTTCGGAGAGGAAAGTGGACGGTGTCCAACATTACCGGCGCGGCGACGGGGCGGACGCGCAGGAAGCTATTGTTGGACGCGATCCAAAAAAGATCGTGAAGGAGATCGACGTGACCGACGTCCTGCTCGCGGGCCTCGCGCCCGACTACGTCCCCTACCTCGAAGCGTGGGAGCTGCAGCGGCGGCTCCACGCGGAGGTCGTCGCGGGGGAGCGCGACGACACGCTCGTGCTGCTCGAGCACGAGGCCGTCTACACCGCGGGCAAGCGCACCGAGCCGCACGAGCGGCCCCGGGACGGCACGCCCGTCGTCGACGTCGACCGCGGTGGGAAGATCACGTGGCACGGGCCCGGCCAGCTCGTCGGCTACCCGATCGTGCGCCTGCCGGCGCCGTTCGCCGTCGTCGACCACGTGCGCCGGCTCGAACGCGTGCTCATCGCGGTGCTCGCCGAGCACGGCGTCGACGGCTACCAGGTGGAGGGGCGCAGCGGCGTCTGGCTCCGCGGCGTGCTCCGAGAGGAGAAGGTCGCGGCGATCGGGGTCCGTGTCGCACAGGGCGTCGCGATGCACGGCTTCGCGATCAACTGCGACAACACCCTCGACGGGTTCGGCGGCATCATCCCGTGCGGCATCTCCGACGCGGGCGTGACGACGATGAGCTCCCACGCAGGCCGCATCATCCGGCCGTCCGACGTCGTCGACACGGTCGTGTCCGCGTTCCGTGCCGAGTACGCGGGGGTCGCCGCGTGAGCGCGGGGCCCGACGGGCGCCGTCTGCTGCGCCTCGAGGTGCGCAACGCCGAGACGCCCATCGAGCGCAAGCCGCCGTGGATCAAGACGACCGCGAAGCTCGGGCCGGAGTACCAGGCCCTGCACGCGCTCGTGAAGTCGGAGGACCTGCACACCGTGTGCCAGGAGGCGGGGTGCCCGAACATCTTCGAGTGCTGGGAGGACAAGGAGGCGACGTTCCTCATCGGCGGATCGCAGTGCACCCGCCGCTGCGACTTCTGCCAGATCGACACGGGCAAGCCCGCCGACTACGACACCGACGAGCCCCGCCGCGTCGCGGAGAGCGTGCAGCGGATGGGCCTGCGGTACGCCACCGTGACGAGCGTGGCGCGCGACGACCTCCCCGACACGGGGGCGTGGCTCAACGCCGAGACCGTCCGCCGCATCCACGCGCTCAACCCGAACACCGGCGTCGAGCTGCTCGCCAACGAGCACAACGCCGACCCGTCGTTCCTCGGGGAGATCTTCGACGCGCGGCCCGAGGTGTTCGCGCACAACGTCGAGACCGTGCCGCGCATCTTCAAGCGCATCCGTCCGGCGTTCCGCTACGAGCGGTCGCTCGACGTGCTCACGCAGGCGCACGACGCGGGCCTCATCACGAAGTCGAACCTCATCCTCGGGATGGGCGAGACCTCCGACGAGGTCGTCGAGGCGCTGCACGATCTGCATGACGCCGGCTGCGACATCATCACGATCACGCAGTACCTGCGCCCGACGCCCCGCCATCATCCCGTCGACCGCTGGGTCAAGCCGGAGGAGTTCGTCGCGTTCAAGGGGATCGCGGAGGAGATCGGGTTCCTCGGCGTGCTCGCGGGCCCGCTCGTGCGCTCGTCGTACCGCGCCGGGCGCCTCTGGGCGCAGTCGATGGCGTCGAAGGGCCGGGAGATCCCCGCGCACCTCGCGCACATCGCGGCCTCCGCCGACCTCGGCTTCGCGCAGGCGGTGTGAGCGGCGGCTAGCCTGGCAGGATGGCGGGCGTGAGAGCAGGGCGGCCGCGGGCGTCCTCGCGCGAGGTGCTCGCGGAGGCGGCCTGCGAGCTGTTCCTCGAGCAGGGCTTCGAGGCCACGTCGATCGCCGACATCGCGCGGAGGGCCGGGGTCAGCCGCTCGAGCTTCTTCAACTACGCGACGTCGAAGGCCGGGCTCCTGTGGGCGCCGTTCGACGAGCGCTCCGCCGTGCTCGCCGACCTGCTGGATGCCCCCGGCCATCCGCTCGACGCGGCGCTGCGGGGCGCCGTGCTGACGTTCGCGGAGGGTCTGCGCCCCGACGCCCTGGCGCTCGCCATCGCGAACGCCGACGCGATGGGGATGGCCGCCGATCTGGAGCGGGAGTCGGCGGTGCGGATGGCGCGGATCGCGTCGACCATCGCGACGGGCGCACGCAGGGGCGGCCGTGACGGGCTGTCCGCCGACATCGCGGGCGCCGCATACGCGGGCGCCGTCATGAGCGCGCTGAGGCACTGGGCGCTCGCGGGGCCGGGCACGCGCGCCCTTCGCGACGTCCTCGCCGATGCGCTCGACGCGCTGCCTGGCGCCGTGCGCTGACCCGGCGGGCGCGGTGGGTCGGCCGGTCGGCGGCAGCGGGTAAAATCGACGCATCATGGCTACCTTCGGCACGCTCTCCGAGCGCCTCACCGACACCTTCCGCAACCTCCGGACCAAGGGCAAGCTCTCGCCCGCGGACGTCGACGGGACGGTGCGGGAGATCCGCCGCGCGCTGCTCGATGCGGATGTCGCGCTGCCGGTCGTGAAGGAGTTCGCCGCGAAGGTGCGCGAGCGCGCGCTCGGCGACGACGTCAACAAGGCGCTCAACCCCGCTCAGCAGGTCGTCCAGATCGTCAACGAGGAGCTCGTCGGCATCCTCGGCGGCGAGCAGCGTCGCCTGCAGTTCGCGAAGACGGCGCCGACCGTCATCATGCTCGCCGGCCTGCAGGGCTCGGGCAAGACGACGTTCGCCGGGAAACTCGCCCGCAAGCTGGAGAAGGAGGGGCACACGCCGCTCCTCGTCGCCGCCGACCTCCAGCGCCCCAACGCCGTGAACCAGCTCCAGGTGGTCGCCGAGCGCGCCGGCGCGACGATCTACGCGCCCGAGCCGGGCAACGGCGTCGGCGACCCCGTGCGGGTCTCGCGCGACGGCGTCGAGCACGCGCGCCGGCAGCAGCACGACGTCGTCATCATCGACACCGCCGGCCGACTGGGCGTCGACGCCGACCTCATGAAGCAGGCGTCGGACATCCGCCGGGCGACCCAGCCCGACGAGG
The DNA here is from genome assembly GCF_053617895.1 of Microbacterium sp. NPDC055683. NCBI lineage: Bacteria > Bacillati > Actinomycetota > Actinomycetes > Micrococcales > Microbacteriaceae > Microbacterium > Microbacterium sp. NPDC055683. The sequence goes on from NZ_JBSHGQ010000006.1 coordinate 112,763, forward strand.
TGCTCTTCGTCATCGACGCCATGATCGGCCAGGACGCCGTCAACACGGCGAAGGCGTTCCAGGAGGGCGTCGACTTCACGGGCGTCGTGCTGTCGAAGCTCGACGGCGACGCGCGAGGCGGCGCCGCGCTGTCGGTCGCGTCCGTGACGGGCCGGCCCATCATCTTCGCCTCGACGGGAGAGGGCCTCGACGACCTCGAGGACTTCCATCCCGACCGCATGGCGAGCCGCATCCTCGACCTCGGCGACGTCCTGACGCTCATCGAGCAGGCGCAGCAGGCGTTCGACGAGGAGGAGGCGGCGAAGGTCGCCGAGAAGCTCGCCACGGAGCAGTTCACGCTCGAGGACTTCCTCCAGCAGATGCAGCAGCTCAAGAAGATGGGCTCCATGAAGAAGATGCTCGGGATGCTCCCGGGCATGGGGGCCATGAAGCAGCAGCTCGACGACTTCGACGAGCGCGAGATCGATCGCACGGAGGCGATCATCCGCTCGATGACGCCCGCGGAGCGGCAGAACACGAAGATCCTCAACGGATCGCGGCGCCTGCGCATCGCGAAGGGCTCCGGCATGACGGTGACCGATGTGAACCAGCTCGTCAACCGGTTCGAGCAGGCGGCCAAGATGATGAAGACCGTCGCCCGAGGCGGCACCCCGCAGATCCCCGGGATGGGGGCGATGCCCGGCATGGGCAAGCCGGGCGCCTCGGCGAAGCGCGGCGCGAAGAAGGGCAGGAAGCCGCAGGGATCGCGGTCGGGGAACCCGGCCAAGCGCGCGGCCGAGAACTCCGGGGCTCCCGCCGCGGCGGCTCCCACGGGGTCGGGCTTCGGCCTCGGCGGCTCCCCGGCGCAGCCGAGCGAGGCGGACCTCGCCGAGATCCAGAAGCTCTTCGGCAAGGGCTGAGCCCGTGTGAGACTGGCGGCATGGATCAGCGCGTCAGCCTCATCACGCTCGTCGTCGACGACATCGCGGCATCCCGGGCATTCTATGTCGACGGGCTCGGGTGGACGCCCGAGCTCGAGGTCGCCGGCGAGGTGCTGATGATCCGGATCGGCGAGCGCCTGCTGCTGTCGCTCTGGGATCGCACCCATGCCGAAGGCGAGATCGGCCCCGTCGCCTCCGGCGGCACGCCGCCGCTCACGCTCGCGCACAACCTGCGCACGGAGCGCGAGGTCGACACCGTGCTCGCGCTCGCGCGGACGGCGGGCGCCGTGACGGTCGTCGACGCGGTGCACCGGGAATGGGGCGGGTACTCGGGGTACTTCGCCGATCCCGACGGATTCCGTTGGGAGATCGCGGTCAACCCGTCGCCGCTCGGGGAGTCGCTCCTCCCGTGAACGGCACGAGGGCCGGGGATCGCTCCCCGGCCCTCGCCCTCTCGTCTCGACGGGTCAGCTCACGTCGTCGTCGACCCAGTCCATCGACTTCGTGACGGCCTTCCGCCACTGGCGCAGCAGGCGGTCGCGCTCTGCGTCGTCCATGGAGGGCTCCCAGCGACGGTCCTCCTGCCAGTTCGCGGACAGATCGTCGAGCCCGTTCCAGAACCCGACAGCGAGACCGGCCGCGTAGGCGGCTCCGAGCGCCGTCGTCTCGGCGACGACGGGGCGCACGACCGGCACGCCCAGGACGTCGGCCTGGAACTGCATGAGCGTGTCGTTGGCGACCATGCCGCCGTCGACCTTGAGCTCGGCGAGATCCACCCCCGCGTCGGCGTTCACCGCGTCCAGCACGTCGCGGGTCTGGAAGGCGACGGCCTCCAGCGCGGCGCGCGCGATGTGGCCCTTGTTGGCGTACCGCGTGAGACCGACGATCGCGCCGCGCGCGTCGGGCCTCCAGTACGGGGCGAAGAGGCCGGAGAAGGCCGGCACGACGTAGACGCCGCCGTTGTCCTCCACGCCCGCGGCGAGGGTCTCGACCTCTGGCGCCGAGGAGATGATGCCGAGCTGGTCGCGCAGCCACTGGATGAGCGATCCGGTGACGGCGATCGATCCCTCGAGCGCGTAGTGCGTCGGCTGGTCGCCGAGCTTGTAGCCCACCGTCGTGAGCAGCCCGTTCTGCGAGCGGACGATCTCCTCGCCCGTCTGGAAGATGAGGAAGTTCCCCGTGCCGTAGGTGTTCTTGCTCTCGCCCGCGGTGAACGCCGCCTGCCCGAACGTCGCCGCCTGCTGGTCGCCGAGGATGCCCGCGATGGGCGTCTCGCGCAGGAGCGAGGAGTCCTCCGCGGCGCCGTAGACCTCGGAGGAGGACCGGATCTCGGGCAGCATCGAGCGCGGGACGCCGAACGCCTCCAGGATGTCGTCGCGCCACTCGAGCGTCTCGAGGTCCATGAAGAGCGTGCGCGACGCGTTCGTGACGTCGGTGACGTGCACGCCGCCGTCGACCCCGCCCGTGAGGTTCCAGAGCACCCACGAGTCCGTCGTCCCGAAGGCGAGCTGCCCCGCCTCGGCCTTCTCCCGCGCGCCGTCGACGTTCTCGAGGATCCAGGCGATCTTCGTGCCGGAGAAGTACGTCGCGAGCGGCAGGCCGACGATCGGCTTGAAGCGCTCGACCCCGCCGTCGGCCGCCAGCCGGTCGACGATCGCCTGCGTGCGCGTGTCCTGCCACACGATGGCGTTGTACACGGGCTCGCCCGTCGTGCGATCCCACACGACGGCCGTCTCGCGCTGGTTCGTGATGCCGATGGCCGCGATGTCGTGCCGCGTGAGGTCGGCACGGCTCAATGCGAGGCCGATGACCTCCTGAACGTTGCGCCAGATCTCGCGCGCGTCGTGCTCGACCCAGCCCGGGTGCGGCAGGATCTGCTCGTGCTCCTTCTGGCCGGTGGCGACGATGCTGCCGGCGCGGTCGAAGATGATCGCACGACTCGAGGTCGTGCCCTGGTCGATGGCGATGATGTAGTCGGCCATGATGTTCTGTTCTCCTTCGAAACGGGGGTCGGATCAGGCGGCGAGGCCGAGGAGGGCCGGAGCGGCGAGCGCGGCCAGCGCGCCGCCGATGAGGGGGCCGACGACGGGCACCCAGGCGTAGGACCAGTCGCTCGACCCCTTGCCCTTGATGGGCAGCAGCGCGTGCGCGATGCGGGGACCGAGATCGCGCGCGGGGTTGATGGCGTAGCCGGTCGGTCCGCCGAGCGAGGCGCCGATGCCGACCACGACGAGGGCGACGGGAAGCGCCGAGAGCGGACCGAGCCCGCCGGGGACGCCGACCTCGATGTCGCCGTAGTCGGCGAACGCGAACACCGCGAACACGAGCACGAACGTCGCGATGATCTCCGTGACGAGGTTGTGCCCGTACGAGCGGATGGCCGGGCCCGTCGAGAAGACGCCGAGCTTGTTCGCCGGCTCCTCCTCCGCGTCGAAGTGCTGACGGTAGGCCGCCCAGCACAGCACGGCGCCGACGATCGCCCCGAGGAGCTCGGCGGCGACGGCGACGAGGAACATCGGGAACGAGATGGTTCCCGCGATGAGGAGGCCGATACCCACGGCCGGGTTGAGGATGGCACCCGAGTACGCGGAGGCGAGCACGCCCACGAACACGGCGAGGCCCCATCCCCAGTTGACCATCAGGGTCCCGCCGCCGAGGCCCTTCGTCTTCGCGAGGACGACGTTGGCGACGACGCCGCAGCCCAGCAGGATCAGCAGCGCGGTCCCGACGAACTCGGACAGGAAGTACAGCCCGAGATTCACTTCATTCATGTCTTCTTCGACCTTTCAGGGGCGCGGCGGCCCCCCTGCCGCCGCGCTGCGGGTGGGAGAGGATCTCCCGTGCGGGCCCTGTCGGAGGAGGCCCGGGCGATCGCCCCGCCTCAGTGGCGGGTGCGATCGGGGATCGTGAGCCCGTGGGCGTCGTTGAGGAGCGCGCGCGCCTCCTGCACCTCGGCATCGCGACGTGCGCGGTCCCACTCGAGGAGGGGCGCGAGCGCGTCGGCGATCTCGTCGAGCACGTCGGCGTCGACGTCGCCCGTGAAGGCGATGCTGGTGCGCCGGAGGAGCACGTCCGCGAGGTGGACGACGTGCTCGTTGCGGACCATCCAGGCGAGCTCGCGCGTGGACAGCGCGCCCCCGGCGAGCGGCTCGTCGTGACCCTGCTCGACGTCCTCCCAGACGGCGGCCGCGCGCGTCCCGTACCGCGTGAGGAGCGCTTCTCCGCGCGCGCCGGCCCCCGGCAGGTGAGCGCCGATCCAGGCGCGGCGATCGGGATCGGTGCGCGGGAAGTCCTTGCCTCCGCCGATGGGCAGGCCGGAGGTGGAGACGGAGCGCGTGCGGCCGACGAGACCGAGGACGATGTCGGAGAGCGACTCGCCGAGCGCGCGGAAGGTCGTCCACTTGCCGCCGACGAGGCTGACGAGCGGGACGCGGGCCGAACGGTCGACCTCGACGCGGTAGTCGCGGGAGACGAAGCCGGGCGCCGTGTCCTCGTGCCGGGGAAGCGGGCGGATGCCGGCGAACCGGTAGACGATCTGCGACCGGTCCACGGCGATCGACGGGAAAACGTGATGGACGAGGTCGAAGAAGTAGTCGACCTCCTCCTCCGTGCAGCGTGCGGGCTCGCGCGGGTCGGCGTCGATGTCGGTCGTCCCGACGAGCACCCGCCCCTTCAGCGGGTAGATGAGCACGATGCGCCCGTCGGAGTGCTCGAAGAAGATCTCCCTGCCCTGGGTCGCCGCGAGGAGCTCGGGATGGTCGAGCACGATGTGGGAGCCCTTGGTGCCGCCCATGAACCGGGTGGAGGTGCCGAGCGCCTCGTTCGTGAGGTCCGTCCACGGACCCGAGGCGTTCACGACGACGTCGGCGGCGATCTCGAAGCGCGTCCCGGTCTCCCGATCGAGCACCTCCACGCCGTCGGCCGTGCGTGCGACGGCCTCCACGTAGTTGAGGGCGTGGGCCCCCTCGTGCGCGGCGAGGCCGTCCTGGAGCACATCGAGAGCGAGACGCTCCGGATCGTGCATCGAGGCGTCGTAGTAGGTCGCGGTGTACTTCACCGCGGGGTCGAGCGCGGGGAGCTCGGACAGCGACTTCTTCCGGCCGAGGAAGCGGTGACGCGGGACCGAGCCGCCGTCGCGCGAGAACGTGTCGTAGAGGACGAGCCCGATCTTGATGAGCGCGGCCCCCCTCTCCTGCGGCTTGCCCGAACGGTGCGTGAGGAACCGGAGCGGGGCCGAGAGGATGCCGGAGAACGTCGAGTAGATCGGGATGGTCGTGCGCAGCGGCTTGACGAAGTGCGGTGCGATCCGGAGCAGCCCGTTGCGCTCCTGGACGGATTCCTTGACGAGGCGGAACTCGCCGTTCTCGAGATAGCGGATGCCGCCGTGGATCATGTGGCTGGAGGCGGCCGAGGCGCCGGAGGCGAAGTCCGACCGCTCCACGAGCACGACGTCGACGCCCTGCAGGGCGAGGTCGCGGAACGTCGAGATCCCGTTGATGCCTCCGCCGATGACGACGACCGTCGTGCGTCCTGCGGCCCGGACCGAGGCGACCGCCGGCCGCTCCTGTGCGTTGTGCGTGTCGATCATCGTCGACCTCCCTCTCGCTCGTTCGGGTATAGCCTCAGTCGGCGGACACATGCGCGCAACCCGAGTGCACATATGTGCACGGCGCGCCGTCGGAGGAGGGTCGGATGGTCGAGGACGGTGCGCAGATGCGCGACGGAAAGATGCTGCAGGCGCTCAAGGCGGCGCAGCTCTACTACCTGCAGGACCGCACCATGGAGTCGATCGCGCAGGAGCTCGGCACATCGCGCTCCTCCGTGTCGCGGCTGCTCAGCCATGCGCGCGAGACGGGGCTCGTGGAGATCCGCATCACCTCGCCCCTCGAACGCGGGGGAGAGCTCGAGCGCCGGATCGCGGACCGCTTCCCCGTCGCCGCACACGTCGTCCCGCTGCCGGAGAGCGTGAGCGACGTCGACCGGCTCGAACGCGTCGCGCTCACGGCGGCGCGGCTGCTCGCGCAGTTCGTCGACTCGCACATGGTGGTGGGCGTGGCGTGGGGCTCGACGCTCAGCGCCGTGAGCCGCAACCTGCCGCAGAAGGAGACCCACAACACGACCGTCGTCCAGCTCAACGGCGCGGGCAACACGCAGACGACGGGCGTCGAGTACTCCAGCGAGATCCTGCAGCGGTTCGGCGCGGCGTTCGGCGCGCGCGTGCAGCAGTTCCCGGTCCCGGCGTTCTTCGACGACCCGGCGACGCGCGAGGCGATGTGGCGGGAGCGGAGCACGCGGCGCGTGCTCGAGCTGCAGGCGCGCATGGACCTCGCGCTGTTCAGCCTGGGGTCGCCGTCGGCGGAGGTGCCGAGCCGCGTCTACGTCGGCGGCTATCTCGACAAGGCCGACTACCGCAGCCTGGGGGAGGACCGCGTCATCGGCGATCTGGCGACGGTCTTCTTCCGTGCGGACGGGTCGTGGCGGGACATCCGCCTCAACGCCCGCGCGACGGGCCCGACGCTCGATCGGATCCGACGGGTGCCGCGGCGCGTCTGCGTCGTCGCGGGGGCGCACAAGCTCGCGAGCCTGCGTGCCGCCGTCGCCGCGGGGCTCGTCACCGACGTCGTGCTCGACGAGACCCTGGCACGCCTGCTGGTCGAGTCGACCTGATCGGGGCTATTCGCCTTCCGATCGCCCCAGCCGCCAGTACCCCATGAACGCCACGGCGCGGCGGTCGACGCCGTGCTCGGAGACGAGGTGGCGACGCAGCGTCTTGATGGCGGAGGACTCCCCGGCGAGCCACGCGTAGAGCGGAGCGCTGCGCAGCGCCGCCCCGCCCTTCTTGGCTCGCGGCACCTCCCACAGGATGTCGTGGTCGACGTCGATCTCCTCCACCTCCGCCCCGCGGCCCGGTGCGCAGAGGACGGGGGCGACGGCCGTGACGGTGCGGACGAGATGCGCGTGACGCTCCTCGCCCTCGCGACCCGAGACGTGGACGTCGAAGCCCGGGTGGGAAGGGAGGTACGCGGCATCCCTGGCATCGGGCACCTCGAGCACGACGACGCCCCTGGCGTCGCGGGGCAGCTGCTCGAGGATCGCCGCGATCGCCGGCGCCGCCGTCTCGTCACCGGCGAGGAGGATCTGCTCGACCTCGGCGGGAGGCACGAAGTCCACCCCGTAGCTGACGCCCGTGCGATCGACGGTGGGGGCGAGGAGGAGCACCTCGTCGCCCACCTGGGCCCTCTCGATCCACGCCGACGCGGGGCCGGACACATCGTGCGCGACCATGTCGACGTCGACCTCCCGCTCGGCGTTGCGGACCGCACGCGTCGTGTAGGTGCGGAACGGCAGGCGCGACTCGGGCGGCAGCGCGCGCCACGCGGTGTACCAGTCGTCGCCCGTCGGCATGTCGTCGAACGTCAGGCCGGGAGCGGGGAAGACGACCTTGATGCGCTGGTCGAACCCCGGATCCCCGTAGCGGTCGAGGCCGTCGCCCGTGAAGGTGAACCGCCGGAAGCTGGGCGTCAGGTCGGCGATGCGCGCGACGCGCGCGCGGAAGAACTCCATGTCGGCCATGTCAGGCTCCTGTCGTGGAACGGGCGGAGGGCGCGTCGATCACATGGTGCCGCCCGCGCGGGAGGACGAGCGGCGTGCCCGACACCGGATCGGGGATGACGAGCGCATCGAGGTCGAAGACCTCGCCGATGAGCTCGCTCGTGACGATGTCGGCGGGGGCGCCGTGCGCGACGAGCCGTCCTGCGCGGAGGGCGAAGAGGTGGTCGGCGTACCGCGCCGCGAGATTGATGTCGTGCAGGACCATGACGATCGTCGTGCCCTCGCGGCGGTTGAGGTCGGTGAGGAGGTCGAGCACCTCCACCTGATGGGTGACGTCGAGGAACGTCGTCGGCTCGTCGAGGAGGAGGATCCCGGTCTCCTGGGCGAGGGCCATGGCGATCCAGACGCGCTGGCGCTGTCCTCCAGACAGCTCGTCGACCGAGCGGTCGGCGAGCTCGGCGACGCCCGTCGCCTCGAGCGCGGCCGCGACGGCGCGCTCGTCGTCGCGGGTCCAGGAGCGGAAGAGCTTCTGATGCGGATGGCGGCCGCGCCCGACGAGGTCGGCGACCGCGATGCCCTCCGGCGCGACCGGCTGCTGGGGGAGGAGGCCCAGGGTGCGCGCGAGCTCCTTCGTGGGGAGCTCGTCGATGCGCCGCCCGTCGAGCACGACGCCGCCCGCCTTCGCGGGGATGAGCCGGGAGATCGTCTTCAGCAGCGTCGACTTGCCGCAGGCGTTCGCGCCGACGATGACGCTGATGCGCCCCGCCGGCACGACGAGGTCGACGCCGTCGACGATCGTCCTGGCCCCGTAGCCGGCCACGAGGCCGCGTGTTTCGAGGGTGTGCTGCGCGGTCACGAGGAACCTCCGAGTCGGCTCGTGCGGATGAGCAGGTAGAGCAGGTAGGGGGCGCCGAGGATGCCCGTCACGACCCCCACGGGGAACTTCGTGTCGAACGCGAACTGCCCGATGAGGTCGGCGCCGAGCACGAGGCAGGCGCCGAACAGCCCGGCCGGGAGGACGAGCGATCCGCCAGGGCCGACGATGCGCGCCGCGATGGGGCCGGCGAGGAACGCGACGAACGCGATCGGCCCCGTCGTCGCGGTCGCGAAGCACGCGAGCGCGACGGCCGCGAGGATGAGGAGGATGCGCGACCGGTCGACGCGCACGCCGAGGGCGGTGGCCGACGCGTCGCCGAGCTCGAGCGCCCTCAGATCGCGAGAGAGCACGAGGACGAGGGGGACGAGCACCGCGACGGCGATCGCGAGCGGCGGCAGATCGGACATCGTGGCGCCGTTGAGGCTGCCCGTGAGCCACCGCATCGCGACGGGGACGTCCCACTCGGCGGCGCGCGAGATGACGAAGGACACGACGGCGTTGAGCATCGCGCCCACGCCGATGCCGATGAGGATGAGGCGGCCGCCCGTGGACTCCCCGCCGCGGGCGGCGGCGTAGATCACGGCTGCGGTGCCGATGCCGGCCACGAGCGCGAGGACGATCGTCGCGCCCGACGACCAGTGCAGGACGATGAGCGCGACGACGGCGGCGGCGCTGGCACCCGAGGTGATGCCGATGACGTCGGGGCTCGCGAGGGGGTTGCGGAGCATCGTCTGGAAGGTGGTGCCCGCTACGCCGAAGGCGATTCCGGCGAGGGCGCCGGTGAGCGCGCGGGGGATGCGCAGCCCGCCGACCGTGAAGGACGCGCCGGGGATGTCGGCGCCGAGCACGACCGCGACGACGTCGGACACCGGGTAGATGGTCCGTCCCAGCAGCAGCATGGCGGCCATCAGGGCGACCAGGAGGACGGCGAGCGCGGCCGTCGCGACGGCGCGTCGGCGACCGCGGCGGCGCCGACCCGCTCGGATGGCGTCGAGGGGCGCCGCGGGGATGGGGGCGGGGGTGAGGACGGCGGACATCAGAGGGCTCTCATGCGCGTGCGGCGGGCGATGACGACGAGGACGGGGGCGCCGAGGAACGCCGTGACGATCCCGGCCTCGACCTCGCCGGGCGAGCCGATGACGCGCCCCAGGGTGTCGGCCGCCGTGAGCAGCACGGCGCCGCCGACGGCGGAGAAGGGGAGGATCCAGCGCTGGTCGGGCCCCGTGAGGAGGCGGACGACGTGCGGCACCATGAGGCCGACGAAGGCGATCGGCCCGGCGACAGCCGTGACGGCGGCGCAGAGGACCACGCCGGCCGCGGCGGCCAGGGCGCGGGTGGGGCCCACGCGGATGCCGAGTCCGACGGCCACGTCGTCGCCCAGGGCGAGCGCGTTGAGCGCGGGCGCCGCGAGGAACGCCGCGAGCGCCGCGATGGCCAGCAGCGGCACGATGATCGCCATCGTCTCCCACGTCGCCCCTCCGACGCCGCCGACCTGCCAGAAGCGGAACTCGTTCATGGCGGCGACACGGGGCAGGAGGACGGCGCTCACGAGCGACGAGAGCGCGGCGGTCGTGGCGGCCCCGGCGAGGGCGAGCTTGATGGGCGTCGCGCCGCCCGCGCCGACCGATCCGACGACGTAGACGAACACGGCCGTGAGGGCCGCCCCGGCGAGCGCGAGCCCGAGGAACTGGAAGACCGAGGTGATGCCGAGGAAGGCGATGCCGCAGACGACGAAGAGGGCGGCTCCGGTGTTCACGCCGAGGATGCCGGGGTCGGCGATGGGGTTGCGCGTGATCGCCTGCATGAGCGCGCCGGAGAGGGCGAGCGCGGCCCCCGCGACGAGGGCGAGCACGGTGCGCGGGATGCGCTGCTGGACCGCGATGGCGCCGATGTCCTCCGGCACGACCCCCCGGAACCACGATCCGAGGCCGTCGAGGATCTCGCCGAGGCTGACGGCGCGCGAGCCGAATGCGAGCGAGGCCAGCAGCACGAGGAGCACGGCCGCGGTGCTCGCCACCACGAGCACGGCGCGGCGCCGCCCGGGCCCCCCGGCGGGCCCCCCCCGCGGGGCCCGGGG